>JAFYLO010000185.1 GCA_017557045.1 Bacteroidaceae bacterium
AAATACCCTGGTTGGGATTTCTATATGATTGACCCATCTACTGCTGATGTTTGTTATGCTGTATTCACCAACCAATTAGAGAAAGAATTTGCGGTAGAGATAGCACACTTATGGAATGACGGAACACTTCATCGAATTTACCATCTCATTTATTAAATTTATTGGTACTACTCTAAGTAAAAGACAAACAGAAGCATACGGTTCTGTTTGTCTTTTATCAAATGTATATAAAAACTCACTCACCACGGGAAAGAATAATCAAAATGCTTTATTATTAGTTTACTTTCCTGCGTTTATGTTTCTTAGTAATTACCTGAATACAATATCAGCTATTACCTGCGCACCTACATAGTCATTGAGTCTGCGTACAAGAATCTTCCTGTTCATCATAAGTTCCTGCCTCAGCACCGAGGAGTTAAGTTGCACATAAAGCGTCTGGTTCTTTATGTACAGTTCCTTTGTATAGTTGTTTACTGCCGCGCCAAGCACCTGCGACCACGCCTTTATCAGGCGATACTCGTTGAGAGGTGTTTCAAGTCCCTCTTCGCGACAACTTGCACGCACAAGTTCGCTTATCGATTTTATTCCTCCCCTTTTCATCTTCCTTTTATCAATTGTGCACCACCGTCAGAGACCTCGAACAGGCTGTAACTGCCGTTGGTACATTCGAGGATTGAGTCTATGTGGTCTCTGTTAACATCCGTAATGAAAATTTGCCCGAAGCGTTCACCGGAGACAAGACGGACTATCTGCTCCACCCTGCGCGAATCGAGTTTATCGAAAATATCATCCAGCAACAGTATGGGCGTCTCGCCGTTGCAGCTGTGAAGGAAATCGAACTGAGCAAGCTTCAGTGCCACAAGATAGCTCTTGTTCTGCCCCTGGGAACCCTCCTTCTTTATGGGATAGCCGTTGAGCTGCATCACAAGTTCGTCCTTGTGCACACCTTTGGTAGTGTATCCCACACGACGGTCGTCGAAACGCGAAGCTGCAAGAAGTTCGGCAAGCGAATAGTCCGAGAGGTTCGAACGGTAGGAGAGGCTGACATCTTCGCTATCGCCGGCTATCTCCTTATAGAATTGTTGGAATATGGGTATCAGACGCTCGACAAAAGCCTTGCGTCCCTCGTACACCTTCACTGCCTCTGCTGCCATCATCTGCTCAACAAGTTCCATCATTTCGGGGTCGAGTTCACGGTCGCCGCGCAACATCACATTGCGTTGGGTAAGCGCTCTGTTGTATCTTATAAGAGCATGGAGATACTCCTTGTCGTACTGAGAAATTACAACATCCATAAAGCGGCGGCGCTCCTCGCTTCCTCCCGAAATCAGTTCGTAGTCGGCGGGGGAAATCATCACAAGAGGCACAAGCCCTATATGTTCAGAGAGCTTGTCGTAATTCTTCTTATTGCGTTTGAACTGCTTCTTCTCGCCTCTTTTCAATCCGCAGGAAAATTCGTCGTTCACCCCAAGATCGGATACATACGCGCCCTGAATCATAAAGAACTGCTCGCCATGCTTTATGTGCTGGCTGTCGGCCGTACCTATGGCACTTTTGCAAAAAGAGAGGTAGTAGACCGCATCGAGCAGATTGGTCTTCCCCACCCCGTTGCAACCGATAAAGCAGTTGATCTTGGGCGACAATGCAAGTTCCACCGAAGCAAGACTCCTGTAGTTGAGTATGGATATACTGTTCAATAACATCCTTATAAATCTGTTAAATATTAGGTAGTTTAAAAAAAACGGCGCAAAATTAGCGTTCATTCCATCATAGAGCAAGCAAACTTAACAAAAAAAATCGACAATATCGGCCTTGACAATAAAAAAAGCTGCATATTTCTTCTTTTCTAAAAAGAAAAGAGTTAATTTTGCAGTTCAGAATTTCCAAGTCCGTATAGAAATAATAAAAAAATATAGAATATGAAAGAACAGAACACACAGCCCACAGCTACAAACGTAGAAGAAGTAGTGGGAAAATCAGAGGCATTTATCAACAAATACAAGGTGCAGATTACAGCAGCCATTGTAGCCATCGTGGTAATCATCGGCGGCAGCGTTCTCTACAACGACTATGTAGTAGAACCCAACATCAAGGCTGCATCTGAGGCAATGTTCCAGGCACAGAACCACTTTGCCGCTCAGGAGTACGACAAGGCTCTCAACGGCGACGAGCAGGGCAACATGGGCTTCATCCAGATTATCGACGAGTACAGCGGTACACCTTCAGCAAACGTTGCTAACGCATACGCAGGTCTTGCACTTGCACAGAGCGGTCGCTACGAAGAGGCTATCCCCTACCTCAAGGCATTTGACGGCGAGGACAGCATGGTTGCTCCCGGTGTATTGAGCGCACTTGGCAACTGCTATGCAAACACAGGCGACCTCGACGCTGCAGTAAGCAAATTCATGGAGGCAGCAAAAGTTGCAAACAACAACACTATCAGCCCCTACAGCCTTCTTCAGGCAGGTCTCATCTACGAGAAGCAGGGCAAGAAAGAGGATGCATTGAAAGTATATACAGAAATCAAGGAGAAATACTACGCTTCAATGCAGGCTATGGATATCGACAAATTCATCAACCGCGTAAAGTAATTCAAGGCAGTTTCTATAATAACATATAGTTATAACTTTGAAATATATAAATAAGGACTGCACGTTGAACAACAGCGTCAGTCCTTTTTTCATTTACATACATAAAAAACAACAATCATGGCAACAGAATTGCATAACCTGTCAGACTACGATCCCACAAAAGTACCCTCAGGCAAAGGACGCCGCATAGCAGTGGTATATTCAGAGTGGAACCAGGAAATAACATACGCCCTGCGCGACGGAGCCATAAACACGCTCATCGCAAACGGCACAGAGGAAGAGAACATTGAGAGATTCAGCGTCCCCGGCAGTTTCGAACTCATCTACGGCGCATCTCGCTTGGTAAAGAGCGACAAGTACGATGCCATCATAGCCATCGGCTGTGTAATCCGCGGCGACACTCCCCACTTCGACTACATCTGCGAAGGTGTTACAGCAGGCCTCTCCAACTTGAACGTAACCGGCAACACCCCGGTCATCTTCGGACTGATAACCACCAACAACCTCGAACAGGCTCAGGAACGCAGTGGCGGCCGATTGGGTAACAAAGGCGATGAATGTGCTGTTACCGCACTGCACATGATTGCACAATTCGGAAAGTAAGCATTTCCCAAACAAAAAACAATAATGGCGTATGTACGGCTTTTATCGTACATACGCCATTATTGTTTTACACCTATGTTATTCCATCAATGACAAACACATGAACAGTGTACCCAAACAGCTATTACTTTACCAATCCAACGGAACAATATTATCAAGCTTTCCAATCATACGACTATGTATGTCGGCAGTGATATAGTCATAGTAAACACCTTTTTCCTTCGGTAATGCAGTAGCTATAGCCTGACGCGCAGTCAACCAGCGCGAGAACGTAGACTTCAAAGTTTTTACATGGTAGGCAACAAGGCTGTCGTTAGGTATGTTATCGTCATTACCCATCTCTTTAAGGAGATCAACATTTTCCGGTACAGAATGTTCCACAATCCATTGCTCCCATTGCTCCGTAGTAACGGTTTTACCCTTTTGGGCATAGACTGTTCCTTTTAGTACCACATTCATTTCATGCTCCAGTTCAGCACGGCGATTCCTTGAAAGGTTCTCATAGTAACCCTCTATTTCCATCGGCTTTGCACTATACCACCCCTGAACGTATGACACATCGTTCCAAAATGCAAAACGTGCTTCGTTCAAGTCGTGCCATGCCTCATACTCCTCTCGGAAAAGAGCCTTTAAGTCAGTCGGCACAGCTAAAAGCCACATACGATAGGCCTCAATAGTACGATAGTAATCGACTGTTGATTCAACGTAGCATTGGAAATTCATCTCACTTTGAGACAGAGAAGAAAAACGACCTACAACCAAACTTATCTCATCAATTGCAGAATCGGATGGTACTGACGGTTCAGACGCACAGAAAATGTCAAGCGTGGCATTTACCGCCAAAGCCCATTGCAATTTGTCATTAGCATTTCCGTTTATATTGACAAGATTGGCCATACGCATGAACCTGTTGGCTAATCGCATTGCCGCTGAATCACGACGGGTAGCCAAAAAGCGCTTATGATATTCATACTCGTTAGCCATTTCAAAGTTATTATAATAAAAGAGCATACCCTCAACAGAATGGACTTCAGCAAGACCCAGCAAGTCTTCGGCCGAAATTGGACTTTGGAAGATAGCATTTTCTATATATGCGATGCTATCCTCTCCTGTACAATATTCAGGGACTACCACAGTATCACGAAGATTTATGCCCCCCGGAGCAATATTTGAATGTCCACCACAAGAAAGCATTAATACAATAGCGCATATATAGCCCCATTTCACCATTTGTTTCATAAACGCATTCATTTTATTCAAACTTTACCGTTACTTATCTCCGCAGTCTGTAACCTTTCAAATGTTTTATTACTTCTTCAATATTTCTCAAAGGGTCCACAAATGCCAACTTCAACAGATAGTCAAGACACTCCTTTACTTCAGGTCCCTGCTTGATACCTTTGACATCCATCACATCCTTACCTGTGAGTGGCAATTTGTAGCCGAACATAGCAGAACCTTCGCGTTTCATTTCCTCTGTATAATGCAGTATCAGTTCCACTTGACGAGGCATACATTTGTCTGCGGCATGAGCATTATTGTCGGCATCTATCAGCACCATGAGGTTCCGGAAGCGTTCTTCTGTGCCGCATTCATACTGCAGTTTACGCAGTTTCTTCGCCTTGATATGTTCACACTCGCTGCCCCATGTCTTACAAACCATGTGATATTTGACAAGAAATGTAACCTCTTTGATAAAATCATTGCTGTACTTCAGAGGACGCAACAATTCATCTATCATATCGGCACCTGCCAGTTCATGCTTCAGAAAATGAACCCTGCCGTCATCAACTGTACGCACACGAATTTTTCCTATATCGTGGAGCAGTGCAGCCATACGCAGTTCCGGACGGTCGCTTTTCAAATGGTCTAAAACCGAAAGTGTATGTTCCCAAACCGTACCGAAGTGATACTCGTTCTGTATCATATCATAGCTCTCTTCCAGTGCGGGCATTACATAGCGCATAGCCCCTGTACGGCGCAACAATTCCATCGCCATCACAGAATGCCGACAGGTAAGCATCTTGTCCAATTCGTCCTTAATGCGTTCATTCGTGATAATCTCAAGCCTATTCACATTGCGCACCATACCCTCATAGGTCTCTTTCTCAATTTCCCAACCAAAACGAGCGGCAAAACGGATACAACGCAATATACGTAACGGATCATCATCGTAAATGACATCCGGCTCATTCGGAGTGCGGATAATATGATTCTTGATATCCCCTACACCTTTGCCCGTGATGTCGACAATCTTGCCGGTTGAAACATTTGTATAGAGTGCATTGATGGTAAGGTCACGACGCATACAGTCGTCCTCAATGGTACCGAAAGCTGTCTCCGGATTACGGCAAGTGCGGTCGATATACTTCTCCTTTCTGGTCTGCACAAATTCCAATTCTACATCAGGGAAGGCTTTCAGGCGAAGCATAGCCGTCCCATAGTTGGGGTAAACAGTTACACCTTTTAAGGTGTATCCTTTATCACGCAACCACTCGGCAAAGCGGATACCGCCTGAGGGCAGACTTATACACAGATCTATGTCCTTAATCTCAATACCCATAAGTTCATCACGCACACATCCTCCAACGGTATACACATGACCTTCCCACTTACTCCCTGCTATAAGTTCGCCAAGGAACTGCTTTATTTTTGTATACATTTCATGTTTCATACAATACTTTTTTACAGGCTCACCCACATTCCCGACAATAGAATGAACCACAATTACTTAAGATTTATGCAAAATTCTTTTCTCTTGCTCATACAGCTATAGAGTATGAAACAACCAATAAATCTATCATTTGCGGAAATTAATTCCGCCATCACCGCCGAAAGAGCACTACTTTGTTACAAGTTCTACTATATAATCTACACCTGAGGGCTTTTCATCGAAAAACAATTTCACACCCTCCTTTGTCCTTTTCGTCTTTACAACTCTCTTGTCATCAAAGATAAAAGCCTTTTTCACCTTGCAATCAACAGGCAACAACAGTTCGGTTGCATCAAGATTCATTATGTGGACAAAAAGACGGTCGCCCTTGCGTGTGGTTACACCCCACGGTTGCACGGGAACATCGCCGGCAGTTGTGCCATATATAGTCTCGCCATATTTTTTTGTCCATTCGCCCATCTCTTTGAGTCGTTGCAAAGCCACAGCAGGAATTTCGCCATTAGGCTGTGGGCCTACATTCATCAGCAGATTGGCACCCTTACCTGCCGCACTCACAAGATAGCGGATAAGCGTCTCAGTGCTTTTATAATCCTGGTCTACAAGTTTGTAGCCCCACATACCGTTCATAGTCTCGCAAGTCTCCAGCGGCAGGCGACTCACCTCCTGTCCCGAAAAGCCTGCCTTGTTCTCACCCGGAAGGTCGCGCTCGAAAATCTGTATATCCTCACCCGCAAAAGGCGACTGGTGATGATTATTACCAACAAGACACGCGGGTTGCAGACGATGTATAAGGTCGTATTGCTCGCGCAACTGCCAATCGAAAGGCACGCTGTCCTTCTCGTGATCCCACCAACCATCGAACCATATTGCACCAATCTCGCCATAATTGGTAAGAAGTTCGGTCAGCTGTCCGTTCATAAATTTGTAATATGCCGGCCAATCGACTTTACTCTTGTCCCTACCTATAATTCTCTTGCCTGTGCTGCCGATAGGATACTCATCGCGTGCCCAGTCGAGATGCGAATAGTAGAAATGCAATCTGATGCCCTGTCTGTGGCACTCATCGGCAAGTTCCTTTATAACATCCCTGCCGAAAGGAGTTGCATCCACTATATTATAATCGCTCCGTCGGGTGTGCCACATAGAGAAACTGTCGTGGTGGCGACTGGTGAAACAGATATACTTTGCTCCCGCATCCTTTATGGCCGCCACCCACTCCTTAGCATTGAAGCGGTGGGGGTAGAATGCATCGGCTGCCTTGGCATACTCATATTTGTCAATCACAGCATTCTGCAAATACCACTCGCCCTGAGCAAACATACTATATATGCCCCAATGGATAAATACACCGAACTTGCTGTCGGCAAACACCTTACGAGCCTGAATATTTTCGGGTGTCGGGGTGTATGAATCGTCCTGCGACAAAGCAGGCGACGTAAAGGCAAGCAATAGGAAAGCTACCATCACTTGCAAAAGATTTCTTGCGTTGTTCATTTTGTGTAAAATTTACTATATACGCAAAAATACACACTACATTCTAAATAAATCAACAAAAACAAAAAAAATCTTTGAAAAACATATATCTTTGCGATAACCCGCTAAGATACACCGCACTCGCTGTGAAAAACATCGAAGTAAACTTCATGTTTCTCGCTCGTTGTTTGTATCTTTGCGGTAAGAACATCCCTTAAAATGCCATCAATATGAAAAGAGGATTAAAGCTATTGACACTCATCCTTGTACTCTTGTGCCACACAAGCATAAAGGCACAGACAACCCCAATCACCAAAGAGAGCAACAAAATTAAGGCTTTCAGCAAATTGGATGTTGCTGTTACCGGAGGAACAACCGGTATTGGTATTGACTTTGCCACCCCGCTGAACAATAGTTTCCGCATCAGAGGAGGATTCACTTTCATGCCCCATTTCGAGTATGATATGGATTTCCCCATCTCTGTAGGAGAAGAGGATGTGAGACAATACGACCAGAACGGCAACCCCATAGAAACCAAGTTCGAAAAGCTTGCAGGAATGCTTGAGAACCTTACAGGAATGAAGGTTAACGACACTTTCAACATGACTGGCGAGCCCAATTTCTACAACTTCAAACTTTTGCTTGACGTTTACCCTCTGAAAAACAAGCACTGGCACATAACAGCCGGAGTTTATGCAGGCTCTTCAAAAATAGGCAAGGCAGTAAACACCATTGAGGATGCCCCCACCCTTATAGCTGTAAATATGTATAATCAGATGTACGACAAGGCAGCAAACGACATGCCTGTGCTGGATTGGGGCGACTATTGCATATACATGCCCAAATTGGTCGAATATGGCCGAATGGGAGCCTATGTAGGTAAGAAGAATGATGGCACCGTTTACAAATTGGAACCCAATGAGGAGAACATGGTCAAGGTGGATATGAAGGTGAACAACATAAAGCCATATATAGGATTCGGATACGGCAACTCCATGATGGACAACAACAAGAAATACAATGTCTCAATGGAATGTGGTGTTCTCTTTTGGGGCGGTGTACCCAATGTCATAACACACGATGGCACAGACATCACACGCGGCTTCAAGAAAGTATGGGGCAAACAGGGTGATTATGTCGATATAGTAAAGAAGTTCAAGGCCTTCCCCGTAATAAATGTACGCATAGCCAGAAGACTTTTCTAACAGAAATAATAGTTCTACAACGAATAAAATCAGGCTTTTGCCTGATTTTATTTGTTTATAATTTATTGGTGTCCGGTAAATTTTTATTCTGCTTATATTTTGAGCCCTTGTCCATCCGCATTTGTAATGCGGATGTTATGAGTATTAGCATTTAAAATGCGCTTAAATTTAGAATTGCATAAGCAAAGGAAAAGCTGGAAAAAACTCAGATTCAATTCATAATAAGTTTTATTTTGAGCGCATCACAGATGCTTATACTCAATCCTTCGCGTTACAAACGCGAAGGGACAAAGGGACAAAGGAATTTTTATTCTGCTTATATTTTGAAAAACAAACACTCTCCCTCTTCAAGCTAATCTTTGTACACATCTTTTAGCTTTTATGTTTTTCGCTAATCTCTTCAAAATAAGAAACTTAAAAAGCTGTCCCTCTTAAAGAGGGACGAGAACTTTTTTCAAGAAAAAAGTTCGGAGGGAGTTCTAAAATCTATCGTAGAGCAAAAAAGCATGCGATGAGAAGAGAACCCCTCCGTCTTCAGTTATTACAAACTATCCCCAAAAAGATTCATTTCGTTGGGATCGGCCAGTTCAACAACCTCAAGGTCTTTAAATTCCTTGCCATCGATGGTCAGCTTCACAAGAGTCCTTGCCTGATGCCATCCCTGCCTACCGGCAGCGCCGGGGTTTATGTGCAAGCAGCCAACAATGCCATCGTACTGCACTTTCAGAATATGCGAATGTCCGCTCACAAAGAGCATAGGACGCTCACTGTAGACAGCCCTGCGTATCGAGGCATCATATCTGCCCGGATAACCGCCAATGTGCTTCATCATCACACTGCACTCCTCTATAGTGAACCTCAGCACCTCGCTGTAGCGCCGGCGCAACATCCCGCCATCAATATTACCATAGACAGCCCTCAGAGGACGGAAAGCCTCCAGCCGGTTGGCAACCTCCTCGCTGCCAATGTCGCCCACGTGCCAAATTTCGTCGCAGTCGCTGAAATGCTCCGTATATCTGTCGTCCCAGAAGCCATGAGTATCGGAGAGAATGCCAATCCTTTTCATCGGCGCAGATTTATAAAGTTCAGGATAACCTCAACACAGCCATCCACACCCAAACGCGAAGAATTTATGCAAAGGTCATAGCTTTCGGCCACACCCCACCCCGAATTTGCATAATAGTCGTGGTAGGCGCGGCGCTTCTTGTCGCCCTTTTCGGCAATCTCCTTAGCCTTAGCCTCGCTGACACCGTCGTGTTCCATTATACGCGCCACCCTGTCGGGCATATCAGCCGTAATAAAGAAGCTGTGGATGCGCGGATGATCACGAAGAACATACTCGGCACAACGACCGATGATGATACACGACTCCTTCTCTACAAGGCGGCGCATACCATCACTCTGCATTTCGAACAGACTATCTTCGTCCATGCAACTGCCCACGCCCATGCCATACGAACCCATCACTCCTTTGAGGGCAATAAGACCGCGCATGAAAGGATTGGTCTCCTGTTCATCGGCATTCTCAAAAACAGCAGCATCGATGCCCGTCTCTTTGGCCGCCACCTGCAACAACTTCTTGTCGTACACATTTATATTCAGACGCTCGGCAAGTTTGGCGGCAATCTCTCTGCCACCGCTGCCCAACTGTCGTCCTATCGAAATTATATATTTTTCTTCCATAAGCTATCTTGTCTTAAACTGTCCTCTCAACAAAACTATTGCCAATATACCCGAAATAAGGTCGGCAATGGGGATACTGTACCAAACTCCATCCTCGCCCATAAAGTGTGGCAGAATGAGCAGCAAAGGAATAAGGAACAGCACCTGTCGCGTAAGCGAAAGGAAAATTGCCTTATTCACCATATTTATACTCTGGAAAAAGTTGGTAGCCACCATCTGCACACCCGCAAGCATAATGAATATCGAAGAAATCCTCATACCCTTGGCAGCATTCTCCACAAGTGTCGCATCGGTGGTAAAGGCACGCGAGATAAGTTCGGGGATACCCTCGCACAGCGCAAAACCCGTAAAAGTAACGACCAGCGCCCAAGCAAGCGTCTGCTTCAGCGTCTCCTTCACACGGTCGTGGTTGCGTGCGCCGAAGTTGTATCCCACAATAGGCTGCATACCCTGCGTAACTCCCAAAATCACCATAATGAATACAAATATCACACGGTTGGCAATGCCGTACGAAGCAATAGCCATGTCGCCATTGTCGCCATACTGTCTGAGTCCCTTGTTGATGATGATAACCACCACACAGGCAGCCGCATTGATGAGGAACGGCGAAAGACCTATGCTCAGAATACCCTTGACGAAACGTGCCTTCAGAGCATATATACCCTTGTGCAGATGCAACAGTTCGTTGGGATTGCTCAGCAGTTTAATCTGCCACGACAGTGTAACCGCCTGCGACAACATGGTTGCAAGCGCCGCACCACGTATGCCCCAATCGAAGACATAGATAAACAGCGGGGCAAGAATCAGATTGCAGACCACTGTTATGATGGTAGCATACATCGACTCCTTAGGATGGCCAGAAGCACGCAGCGCCGCGTTTATACCCAGATAAAGATGTGTAATGATGTTACCATAAAGCACCACCTCCATAAAGTCGCGTGCATAAGGCAACGTAGCCTCGCTCGCTCCGAAGAAATAGAGAATCTCGTCGAGGAATATCAGCGAAATTCCGCCGAAGAGCGAACCCATAATAACATTAAGCGTAACCAGATTGCCAAGAATCACACACGCCGCATCATAATCCCGCTGTCCCAACTTAACGGAAAGCTGCGTAGCGCCGCCGACACCGATCATGGCGCCGAAGGCTGCCGACAGGTTCATGAACGGGAAGGTGGTAGCCAATCCCGAAATTGCAAGCGGCCCCACACCCTGACCTATAAAAATACTGTCAATCATGTGGTAAAGCGATGCAGCCGTCTGCGCAATAATCGCGGGAATCGCATACTGCATCAACAGGCGACTTATCTTCTCCGTCCCCAACTCCATGGGAACGCCCTTAGTAGAAACTCTGCTCATAACCTTTTTCTATTTCTTATACCACGACGCATACATCATATAATCCTCGGCGATGCGTCTGATAATTTCATCACGCTGTTTATCATCAACCGCCTTTATCTTCTTCGCAGGCACTCCGGCGTAGATGTAACCACCCTCTACCCTCATACCTGCCGTAACAAGAGCGCCGGCAGCAACAATGGCACCGCTCTCCACCACAGCATTGTCGAGCACAATGGCACCCATGCCTATAAGACAATCACTCTCTATGGTCGCACCATGAATAACCGCATTATGCCCGATGGAGACATTGTCGCCGATAACACTCTTCGAACGCTGATACAAAGTATGCACAACCGCTCCATCCTGAATATTCACCTTGTTGCCGATGACAATACTGTTTACATCGCCTCTCAACACACAACCGTACCACACGGAACAATCGTCCCCCATAGTAACATCGCCAATCACAACAGCAGTCTCGGCAAGAAAACAATTCTCGCCCATCTTAGGGGTAAAACCTCTTACTTCTCTTACTATAGCCATAAGTATATCTATATTTTGCGCAAACTTACGCAAAAAAAATCGTTTTTTGCAGCAAGTTGATGGTAAAACTCGAATATAGGATGCAGCTCAGAAGAAAAAAACAAGCAAGCTTCTTTTTTTCTTCTCTCGCCTTTCGCTAAATTTGCGGTAAACCGCGAATATACACTGCACTCGCTGTGAAATAACAAAGTAAACTTTGTTTATCTCGCTCGTTTGTATGTATATTTGAGGTAAACCTCGAAGATAGGATGCGGCTCGGAAGAGAAAAACAAGCAAGCTTCTTTTTTTCTTCTCTCGCCTTTCGCTATCTTTGCAAAAAAAATAAAGAATATGCGTAGAAAAAACAAAGGTGTAGACCCCAATATGAAATTCCTTTTCGGCAGCGTAGTGCTATTCTTTCTATTTGTTCTTATAGTAGGAATTTTCAGCTATTTCACACTGCAAGAATTTTGGCACAGCGATGCCCCCGACGCAGTAAAGAGCACTGCCACCGCAACACCCGTACACGACTACTCCATCCTATTCGACAAAAGTTTTGAGGATACCAACTACACACTATACCTCAACGACGACATTATATATAAAGGCGAACCTGTAAACACCGACACAGTCATATACGCACGACGCAAAGCAGCCGAAAATTCGCTGATAATCGTAGATAACAACACAGACATAATCAAGGATATTATAGAACTCTCCCTCACCGGAGACATCCGGTTGAAACTCACCGACAGCACACTCTCCTACACCATCGAATAGCAATCATTCAACGAATACTCCTTTTATATTGAAAACAAGTAAGAAGCTGTTCAAATTTTCTTGAAAAATAATTCTATATTCGCGCTGTTCATTTCGGCTTATTTAACAGAGTTTATCTCCTTCGCACCTCAGCCATATCAAGCAAGCTTGTATGGCGTTCGGTTTGGCGTCGATTGAGCCTATTTCGGCATCTTTCCTTTCTTATTTTTTGGAAATAGCCCGCTATTCCCTGCAAAATGCGAAAGAAAATCTACTCGAAATACCTCTCAAATAATTCCAAAATAAAATTCAAACAGCTTCTTAATTTAGAGACAAAAATTTTGCAATTACCACAAAAAGCAGTACCTTTGCACCGCCGATACGAGATATTGGCTAACTCAAATCATTAACCCATTAAAAAACAACAAAATGGCAACAAAAATCAGATTGCAGAGAAGAGGTCGCAAACACTACGCATTCTACTCAATCGTAATTGCAGATTCGAGATCTCCACGTGATGGAAAGTTTACTGAGAAAATCGGTACTTACAACCCCAACACAAACCCCGCAACAGTAGACATCAACTTCGAGAGAGCATTGTACTGGGTAAACAACGGTGCAACTCCCACAGACACTGTACGCAACATCCTTTCACGCGAAGGCGTTTACATGATGAAGCACTTGCAGGGTGGTGTTAAGAAAGGTGCATTCGACGAGGCTGCTGCACAGGCTAAGTTCGAGGCATGGAAGAACGCTAAGGCTAACGCTCTCAGCAGCGTAAAGGCTAAGGACGCTCAGGCTAAGGCAGAGTTGAAGAAGTCTCTCCTCGAAGCAGAGAAAGAGAAAAACGCTGAAATAGCAAAGAAAGTAGCTGAGAAGAAGGCAGCAGAGGCTCTTGCAAAGGCAGAGGCTGAGGCAGCAACAGAAGAGGCTGTAGCAACAGAAGAAGTAGCAGCTGAGTAATCAGACACTTTCGGAAAAGCAAATATCTCTTCCACATAATCCGCGAAACGGAATTCCGTTTCGCGGATTTTTTTATTCTTATGCGATATTATACCTAAAAAGTACACCCCCATCCTTCAATGGATAAAAAACTATTCTAAAAAGCTCCTGCCCTTAAAGGGGACATTGCGTAATAAGCAATGTTTGCGACGACGAAAGCTTTAGCTTTCGTCGTCGCAAGCAACGCTCCATTCCGCGTTGCCCCCCTTTAAGAGGGACAGCTCTTTTAAGTTTCTTATTTTAAAGAGATT
>JAFYLO010000186.1 GCA_017557045.1 Bacteroidaceae bacterium
CCCACTTGTCATAGCTCCATTTCTGGTTCATATAATTCAAAGGAAAGAATATGTCATAGCAGGTAAGTTCCATACATTCCGGTGCATCCTTGACTACTCCGACAATAGTGCACTCTCCATGCCCGTCAAGAATCATTTTCTCTCCTGCAACATCGGTACGGGCGAAAAGGGCCCTTGCATAGGACTCGCTTATTACAGCCTTTGCATCATTCAGTTCCTCTTTTGTGAACGGTGCTCCCGATATGAACTCAAAACCGAATGTCTTCCAGTAGTTGTCATCTACACATATTGCGTCAGCACTCCAATCAATGCACTTGTCGCTTCCTTCTGTTCTTATGTTGCTTGGGTCAAATGACATTTCCGGTGATGCCGTAAGTGCAATCCGTTCAATGCCATCAATGTTTGCAATGACCTCTGTGGCAAATCCTCCGCTCAAATGGATTCCCATGTACTTGGTTATCTGTGTCGGAGGTAACGGCTCAACATCATTGAACTCTGCACCGTAGAAGATAAGTATCCTGTCGCGGTTGTACTCGGGATATCCCGGGGCGAGCTTTATGTGGAACACCATGAAGAGTGTCATTGCAAGGGCAAGGGATATTGCCGTACTTGCGACGTAGATACCGGTGAACAGCTTGTGCTGCCGCATCATTGTTATTGCCTGTGTAATGTAGTTCCTTATCATTTTATTGTTGTTTTATTCTTCGTGTAGTGCATCGGCAATGCCTGTCTTGCAGGCTCTTGCCGCGGGGATAATTGCCGCAGCTGCTGCCGTTACCGCAATTATCAGGTATGTTATCACTGTTATCACCGCAAAGCGCGGTGCCGTGGCAAATGCCTTGCTGTACTCCGCGAGCTGCACGTTGGTTACATAAATGATAGGCTGTGCAAAGTCATTGGCGATGACCATATATGCAATCAACGGCAGGGCCACGGCAAATGCCATTGTTACCAGCAGCAACGCCTCGGTCACAAACTGTCCTATTATGCGACGGCGGCTGGCTCCCATGCTGCGCATTATGCCAATCTCGCCCCTACGGGCGCTGGTACGTATCCAGAATGTGCTCACAATGCCCAGGAAGGCACAGAACACGGCAAAGAACGAAAGGAACAACTGGAAATACTGGCCGTTTCTCTCCCCTTCTACCATAACGTCAACCTCTTCTCCGTACGGCTTGAGCTCGGAGCAGCTGTATGCTCCGGCCTGCAGCTTGCCTGCGATATTTTCGTTGAACTCCTTTACGAATCTCTCTTTGTCTACTCCATCTTTCAGCCTGAGCAGGAACCTTGAAGGCATATTAAGTTCACTGAGGTAATGTATAAAGGTGGCAATAGGTAAAGAATACAAGTTCTCTTTTATGTCTTTGTAAATACCTTTTACTGTATAACGCACGTTGACTTTTTTGGTTACCCAATCAAAATCGTAAATCTCTTTTCCTATGCAATCGGTTGTGCCGAACATCTCCATCGCTGCCGAATATGATATATAAATGTCGTATACGTTGTCGAGCGGTTCCATTATATCTCCGGTAAAATAGTCTCTTATGCGGAACACTCCTGTGAGGTCGCCTCCTCCCTCGTATGACCACACTCTTGTCTCCTTCGCCTCTCCACCTAAGGTGCTTGCACTATCTGCCGTGTATGCTTCCTGTGACATGCTGGACAATGGAGAGAGACTGGCATAGGCAGTCGATTCAATCTCGGGAATCTCGGATACTCCTTTAAACACTTGCAATATATCATTATCCATACGTTCATATGCGCCGAGTTCCAATATATTGGGGTTATCCTTGGATGCATACAGTTCTATTCTCTTCGGAACATCAACCAATGCTTTGCAGATGTATACATTGTCGTAGTCGCATCCGACGGGAAACTGCCGTATGGCCGTGTATGTATACAAGGGGTCTATTGCCTGCCACAGGAATACTGAAATTACCACAAGCTCGACAAAGAGCCACGCATTGCTGCGCCTCTGGTTCCATAGTTGTTTGAACATCTTGTCTGTCATAATTGTTAGAAGCTGTTTAAATTTCTAAAAAAAGTATTTCTTATACAGAAGCCGTCGGTTTCGTTGTTTTTTATATTCAAAAATAGTGCCAACGAGTGCAATGTAAGTTTACTTACAAATTGCAAAGCGAGTACAGCCTATTTTCGCGCAAGTCAAAAATGTCTGTTTCCACCTTTTTGCGGTTACATAGCCCGCTATGCGCCCTTAAAACAAGGAGAAAACATCCTATTTTTGCTCTATAAAAACTAAACGATATAATTTTAAACAGCTTCTTAACGTTTGTTATAAAGTGATTGTACAATGTTGTTTTTGAGTGCCAGCATCGCGGGCAGCAGAGCCGATGCAATATTCAGCAATACGCACACAAGAAGTGTCACGATGAATATCCTTGGCGAGAAGAGCATCTGCATCGGGGTGTCATAATGGACTGTGTTTCCTATTATCAATTTGTGCAGGTATCCGAACAGGCTACTTGTCATTATGTATGACAGCACCAGTCCGATGAGGCTGCCTATGAAAGTGAGAAACAGGTTCTCACAAAGCAACTGCCATATTATCTCTCTGTTTGTGGCGCCGTATGCC
>JAFYLO010000029.1 GCA_017557045.1 Bacteroidaceae bacterium
CACCTCCTCTTCAAGAGGAGGAATGTAAATTCTTGAAAATTATTAATATATAACATTCTCCTTCTTGAAGAGGGACATAGCGTAATAAGCAATGTTTGCTTTATGCGAAGCTCGGCTGCGCTCGTTTACAATTGCAAGCAAGCTCGCATTGTACTCGCTGGCACGAGCTTTGCGACGACGAAAGCTTTAGCTTTCCAAAGGAGTGCCTAGCTTGTGAGGCTTAGCAGGGCTAGGGAGTTCCAATCATTGACTTAAATTTGTCTTAATAATGAATTGGAGCTTGTAGTTACTTAAATATTGAATTTTAAACGACTTAAATACGTTTACCGGACAATAATAATTTTAAAAACATCCGCATTACAAATGCGGATGGACAAGGGAACTCCATAAAAAAGCAATCACACCCATCTGTGTTGCACAAATGGGTGTGATTGAAGTTTGTTGTATCTCTACATTACTTTGCTATGAGGAGGAAGTAGTTTTTCTTTCCTTTCTGTATGAGCAGGTATTTGTCGTTGAGAAGGTCGGCTGCTGTTACCACTTGGTCGAATGCAGCGAGCTTTTCCTTGTTCAGCGATACACCGCCACCCTGTACCAACTTGCGCATTTCGCCTTTTGATGCGAAGATTGCTGCTGACTCGGTGGTGAGGTCTACTGCTTTGATGCCTTCGTTGAGCTGCTCGCGTGAGATTTCGAATGTGGGCACGCCGTTGAACACAGCAAGCATTGTATCCTCGTCGAGTGAGCGGAGGGCCTCTGATGTAGCGTTACCGAAGAGTATGCCCGATGCGGCGATGGCCTTCTCAAGCTCTTCTTCGCCGTGTACGAGGATGGTGAGCTCCTGGGCGAGACGCTTCTGCAATGAGCGGAGGTGGGGTGCCTCTTTCTGCTCTGCGATGAGGGCTTCAATCTCGTCCTGAGGTATTGATGTGAATATCTTTATGTAGCGGTCGGCATCCTCGTCGCTTACGTTCAGCCAGAACTGGTAGAAGGTGTAGGGCGATGTGTAGCGCTTGTCGAGCCAGATGTTGCCCTGCTCGGTGTTACCGAATTTCTTGCCGTCGGCCTTTGTGATGAGGGGGCAGGTGAGTGCAAATGCCTCGTTGCCTGAGATTTTTCTGATCATCTCTGTACCTGTGGTGATGTTTCCCCACTGGTCGGCACCACCGAGCTGCAATTTGCAGCCGTAGTTCTCGTTGAGGTACACGTAGTCGTAGCCCTGAAGCAACTGGTAGGTGAACTCGGTGAATGACATTCCGTCGGCTCCTGCTTCGCCTGTGATGCGGCGTTTTACAGAGTCCTTAGACATCATGTAGTTTACGGTAATGAGTTTACCTATGTTGCGGATGAAGTCGAGGAACGAGAAGGTCTTCATCCAGTCGTAGTTGTTTACGAGGATTGCTGCGTTGGGTGCATCGCTCTCGAAGTCGAGGAAGCGTGAGAGCTGGTTCTTGATTGCTTCCTGGTTGTGGCGCAGACGCTCTTCGTCAATGAGGACGCGCTCCTTTGACTTACCTGAGGGGTCGCCAATCATTCCGGTAGCTCCACCGATGAGTGCGATGGGTCTGTGGCCTGAACGCTGGAAATGGCGGAGCATCATTACTCCTACGAGGTGGCCTATGTGCAATGAGTCGGCTGTGGGGTCGATGCCGAGGTATGCGGTTGTCATCTCTTTCTGCAATTGCTCTTCGGTGCCGGGTGTCATGTCCTGAATCATCCCGCGCCATTTCAGTTCTTGTACAAAATTCATCGGAAGTGTATGTTTTATTTGTTCTTTACTATTTTGAAACGCGCAGCATAAAAAATATGCTACGCGGAAACGGATTTCCGTTTTCGGGCGCAAAGTTAATCTTTTTATCTGTTTCTGAAAAGTTGTTTAATGCTTATTTTTCAACAAAATGTTATCTCTGCGCTTTTAGAAGCTGTTTGAATTTAGATTTTGGGTTTGAAATTGTGTTTTCATTCGAACTCCCTCCCCCTTTCGGGTACTCCCTCTTATCCAAGCTAATCTTTGTACACATCTTTTAGATTTTACACCTTTGCTAATCTCTTTTAAATAAGAAACTTAAAAAAGCTGTCCCTCTTAAAGGGGGACGAGAACTTTTTTTCTAAAATGTCTATTCCTAAAATAGGTTTACAAAAAAGTAAATAAAATGTAACCCTAAATTAGTACACAATGACAACTCAACGCAGGACATTCAGTGATGCCGAGAAGCTTCAACTCATAAATGAGTATCTGGCATCCGGAGAGAGTAAAGAAGTTTTTCAAACAAAAAGACACCTTGGACATAACAATTTATCAAGATGGATGCTTACCTTTGGGCTCTCAAACCAATCCCAACCAGTATCTATGATAAATCCCAAGGAAGAAGATGCATATACAAAGCAGCTACATGAAGAGATAGCTCGCCTCAAGAAAGAACTTGAATACGAAAAATTACGTTCCAAAGCATTTGAAACAATGATTGATATTGCCGAGGACGAGTTGAACGTAAAAATACGAAAAAAATCTGGTGCCAAACAGTAGGTAAGCTACGCACAAGTTCCGACTTCTCATTGGAAACCTTGTGTGGTCTGTTTGGCAAGACACGACAAGCTTACTACCGCCATCACAGCTATAAGTATGTCGAAATGGCAACAGAAGAAATCGTTCTTTCACTTGTAAATGAATACCGTAGCGAAATGGGTCGCATAGGATGCCGCAAGTTGCAGCACCTTATAAACGATCGTTTGCCCTCAGAGATGCGCATAGGCCGAGATGCCCTCTACGCATTACTGGAACGCAATTCGCTGCTTCATCGCCGCCGCCGTCGCTCTGTGCGTACTACATGGAGCAACCATTGGATGCACAAGTACCCCAACCTGATAACCAATATCATTCCGACATCCTCCAATCAGATATGGGTAAGCGATATAACGTATATAGAAACAGTAAATGACGGTTTTGTATATCTGCATTTGGTGACCGACCTTTATTCCCGCAGGATAATGGGCTGGAGCCTAAGTCCGACTCTGCATTCAGAATATACGCTAAATGCATTGAAAATGGCCATACGCAACGCAGGCTGCAATCTGGCAGGGCTGATTCATCATTCCGACCGCGGATGCCAATACTGTTGTGATAAATATGTATCTTTGCTCAAATCGAATGATATATCGATAAGCATGACGCAAAGCGGCGATCCCTTGGAGAACTCTGTCGCTGAACGTGTCAATGGAATAATAAAGAACGAATGGCTAATGCATGAGAAGATAATAGACCTCGGCTTTGCATCAAAACGGATAAGTGAGATTATAAATACATATAACAATCTCAGACCGCATGCCAGTCTCAATTACATGACACCCGCAGTGGCATACATGAATAACGGTATAATAGAACGAAAATGGAAAAACAGCTATAACAGGGAGCGAGACAATGAAGATATGATAAAGTCACTAACCCAATGACAACCTATGGCAGGATAACAAAAATTCTATATCTTCTGTCGGGCATGCCCGACAGAAGATATAGAAAGAAAATGCTTAAAATAGTGTAAACAAATTTTAGGATGCGACAAAACCATTCAATCAAACAGCGTAGTCCGAAAGGGCTACGTTGTTTGATAACGCCCATACTGGGCTATTTACAATAGCCTCTATTCAGGCTTAGTACCATTCAGTTTCACACGGTATTTCCACTGCGCCTCTACCTTGCCGGCATCATGTTTTTCGGGGGCAGAATTAACCACTAACCACAGATGTGAAAGACCATCTGCGGGAACAGTATATCTTATTTCCGCACCTTTACCATTTGTTGTTCTGCAACGCAGGGCAGGATTATAATCGGCAACAGAATCGTTCTTTACAGGCAGGAGAGCATAATTCCATTCACCTGAAATGCCTTCGGGCATAATACCTTCGAGGCTAAGCACAACCTCAGTGCCCGGTGCAGGTACGGCAAGCTTCACACCATTGTAACCATAAAATTCCGGTGCCTTCTCAGCAGGAATTTCATACTCGTTGCCGGCAACGTGGGACAATTTGCACACATGGCCATTCCTGTAAGGCTTAGCATAGTGACGTATTCTGTCGAGGTCGTATGTGATGAAGCGCAATGCAGCATCGAAGCACTCGTCATTGAATGTACTCTGAGTGACGCTAGTCTGCTGCTGATATATGAGAATAGGATCATGCTCATCGGTATTGTTACGCCAGATGCGTCTCATGATTTCAAGCCCATGCTTCTCTGACCAATATTCCGCAAGATAGGCATTGCAATACATAGTCTTGTGGCTGAATGGATATATGTGCGTATTGTTCATATAATTCTTCCAGTGGTAATTCTCCTCAGTCATCCAATGGGGATTAACGTGGAAGAGCATCCACTGCGATGTTACCTCCCAGATGGGACCGCCGGCACTTGTAAGCCCGTCGGCAGCAATCTGCGCCTGGAAAGCGTGGCCAAGTTCATGCGCAATGCAGTTGAAGCGCTTCTCGCGCAGACGCGATGGAGTAACCCATATTGCACCTATTGTATTGTCGTATGCGCCGCCGTATGCCGTACTCTCTTTCGAATAGTTAATCATCACCATCATGCGGTATTTGTCGGCTTTGGAGCCCGGTTCTATGAATTTAAGCGTGTCGCGGTAGTAGACATAGAAACGCTCGGCAGCAGCCTTCATCCCCTCGAAGTCGAACTTCATGTTCTCACCTTCAAGGTCGGGTGCTGTTGAAATATCGTTACCGAAGCCCTTCTCCCAAAAGTAGACGATATTCTCCGTTGTATCCATACGCTGGAAGCAGTAACGGCTGAGTGTATCGTTGAAGTTCATTTCACTGAATTCGTTAGGGATATAAATCTCCTTGCCCGAAAATTTCTCACTTCTTCCCTCGCCCATGCACGACGCAATTGTCAGTGCAGCAAAGAGAAGCATCATCATGTTCAAACAGTTTTTCTTCATAGTTGCATCAAAATATTGTTATGTTGTTTTTGTTGTTTCTGCGTGTGTCGGTAGGAGTCTCGCCCATTATACGACGGTAATAGCGGCTCATGTACGACTGGTTGGGGAATTTGTACTCCTCGGCAAGTTGCTGCATGGTTTTCTCGCTGTTGCAAAGTTCATACTTGAGATGCGTGGAGATGTAACTGTCTATTACCTCCTTAGCCGAATGTTCGCACACATTGTTGCACACTTCATTAAGATAGTTGCTGCTTATCTTCAGTCTGTCGGCATAAAAGAGCACCTCGCGCGAATCTTTGAAGTGCGCAACCAGTTCCTTGATGAACGACATGAAATAGTCCTTCTTGCTTGACGGGGAATCCTTCTTGAATCCATCATCAATCAAATTGTTACTCTGAAGGTAGCTGTTCAGCAAATTTATAAAATTGAAATACTGCCCTACGGCCGTAGCCTTGAACAACTCATAATCGCCAAACTCCTTGCAGAGGGCAACCGTTTCGAAAAGGTGCCTTATGTAGCGTGCATACTCACCCTCCCATCTGATGACATTGTTGCGTCGTGCCGAAGCAAGAAAAGAGAGGTCCATCTTCTGCATCTGCACACTGACAAGCGCCGGTGAGAGCGAAATACAATAGCCGCGAAAATCTCTACTTACATACAGACGCGACAGAATATCCATATAAGCGAGTGAAATTGTACTACCGGCTACGATATTGAATTTCCTGTAATTTATTTCTATGATTGCACTGCCCGATTCACAAAATATAAGCACAATCGTATCGCATTTTGCAAAATTGCGTGCCGTCTCACTGAATCTCAATGGAGTGAAAAATACCTCCTTCTTCCTTTCCGGATTTTCGTCCATGATTGGTTATTGATTTTTATGATTATGCGATATTATACCTAAAAAGTACAACCCCATCCTTCAATGGATAAAAAACTATTCTAAAAAGCTCCTGCCCTTAAAGGGGAGGTGGATTCAAAAACGACAGTTTTTGAAGACGGAGGGGTTTTCCTCGCGTAGTATGGTTTATTGTAGTACGATGGGTTAAGAACCCCCTCCGAACTTTTTCAACTTTTCAAGTTACTTATTTCCACCGACATTGCAATGCAACGTTGCATTTTAGGTAATATATTTGATAATCATTTTGATTTTTATGATTGTTTCTAGTTTAAACGAACTAATAAAAACGTGTTTACCTCTGCATACTTCATGAGGCTATAAAGATCTGTTCTGTTATAATCCTATCAACATCAAATCCTACATCTTCTATCCATGGATTTTCTTTGAGTAAATTTTTTTTCGCCTCTTCGGAAGTATAGCCTTTAGCTCTTCCTAAAAGTTGGCAATTGTCAACATATTTATCTTCTTTCGGCGGATATGTTGTACCTTCGGATGTAAAGAAAATATATTCGTTCATAATCCTATTTTTTTATAATTACCACGTGAAGTAAAATCAATAAATCCTTTATCTCGTAGAAATTGTAGTTGCTGTCGTATTTTAGCTTCAATATTATTATTGTTGGGATGCTTTATACTTAACTCCTTTACAAATTCATACATATTCTTTAATGTGAATGTTGCGTCAAGACGTTCTATGCAATTTAATATATCCATAAGCCATCCTCGGCTTTCCATATTGTTTGTTTTTAAAGAGTACACTCGGTTATATTCTTTACAAACAATTTTGGAATCAATAGAGATGCCATTTTTTATTATTGGGATTTTTGCGAACTCCGGTACTTTTTTTAAAAGAATATTACAACCCTCCCATCCAGATCTTCTTGCTTTTTCTGGTAGTGGAGCACGTTTCTCTATAATTTCAGGAGTAAAGAAGCATTTAGGCACAATTATAAGATTATTTACCTCGTAGCAATCATAGTGCATAAAGAAAAAACTAGGATTATCAAGCGAAGTTATGCGGTCTATCATTGTCCGATATACTCCATCATTTACTTTTGAGGTATAATTGTCTGATTTTTCTTTTTTACTTTTTAATTCGTATTGAGCTTTACAGTTATTACAAATGTAGTCTTTTACAGGAGCATTAGGTTCAGCTCTCTTAATAGATTTCTCTCCACATATTGGGCAGTACATATTGCGTGCAAGCCAATCCTCAGTCAGCACCCTAGCAATCTGAGAGGCGCTTTTATACCCCTTTATTAGTGATGTATCAAAACGTAATTCCATAAACTTATTAAAGACTTATGATATATCCAATTGAGACAAAATTAACTGACTGCTATATATCGTTTACTCTAATTCTGATGAATAACACTCAAAATTTGTATTCCATTTGACAAAGATACTAATAAACGAGCGAAAGTTGTATAAACAAGCGATTAAAAGTTTATTTTAATTCTTAATGTGTAAAATAGAACTTCAGCAAAACCAAATAATATTTAGGTAAGCTTGACATTATTTCGCTCGTTTGCACTATCTTTGCATAATAATAAGCGAAGATAGGCAGCACTCGCTGAGAATAAAAACAAGTTTTTACTCGCTCGTTTGCACTATCTTTGCACGATAATAAGCGAAAATAGTCAGCATTAAAATTGAATAACATGAAAAAGATTACATTTATACTCCTGCTGCTTATAGCCATAACACCGGCATTTGCCCAGACTGCGAACACTATCAAGGAAAAACAGGAGACAGAGAAACGCGAGAAGAAATACGCAGATATAAAGTTCGAAAAGAAGACACACAACTTCGGTACGTTTGCAGCGGATACCGCCCTGCTCCATTGTGAGTTCAAATTCACAAACACAGGCAATGCCGACCTCTACATCCATCAGGCATTTGCTTCGTGCGGATGCACCGCGCCCGAAATACCCACTAAGGCCATAAAACCCGGAGAGAGCGGGGTTATAAAGGTTGAATACAATGGAATGCGCAAGGCACCGGGTAATATGCGCCGCAGCATAACCATCCACACAAACGCAAAGGAGGAAATGATAAAACTGTATATAACAGGAAAGATGCTTCCCCGCGACATTGAGGAGGTGCCTGTAGTTACAGTTGACGAAAACGATTAGTTCTGATTTAAACCGACATTTGAGATAAAAAGTTCCTGCACTGAAAGTAAATTCAAGTGCAGGAACTTTTTTACTATTTTATGATAACCATCGTTGCTCCGAAGCCGTACTTCTGGAACGAAGCATCCTGGGAAATGCAACGCGGATATTTGCGGCGCAACTCCTGAGAAATCGCATTGCGTAGCACGCCTTCGCCCTTTCCGTGAATGAAGACTATCTTCTTGCCCTTCTCCTTCAAATGTGCGTCTAATGTCTTGCGCACCACTCCAAGCTGATAATTGAGAATGTCGAAATTGTTCATCCCGGCTGTAGTCTCCAAAAGCGAATCGGCATGCAGGTCTACTTCGAGAATATCACTACCCTTCTGCAATTTAGGCTGTTGCTTCTGTTGGGGGGCTGTGTCGCCCTTTTTCTTCTCAATGATTATGCGCTGCATCTCCTCGGCATCAGTGAACACCTCTTTCACAGGCTTGTCGTCCACAATGATGTCGTAAAGCATCGCACCCTCCTCGAAGAAGGGATTCTCCTTGAAAAGATGCAACTTGTAGAATTTCACAGTATTTATGCGGCGCTCTACATTCACAGCGGGCTTAAGGACAAAATTCCTATCCTCCTTGAAGGGAAGTATCTGCACGCAGACATGCTCCATGGATGAGAGGTCGTCGTAGCCGAATTCCTCTATGAAGCACTTTGAGTCGGGCTGCAGAAGACCACATCCGCGCACACGCCAGCTACGGCCCTCAGCAGAGGAGTATGTGTAGTAGACGGCGTAGTTGCTGTCGTTTATAAGGTAGGCTTCGAAACGTGTCTTCGAAAGTGCCTTCTCGTCCATAGGCAGAAAGGCAAGATGGATATTCAGTTTCTCACCCTCAGGACGCTCTTTGGGACGATAGGTAACCACCGGCTCGTCATCGTAGATCTTTTCGGACTTCGCACCCTTGCTGTCGGTGCGCACCTGTTTGGGTGCTTCGGGCTTGGGCGCTACTGTCTTTTTCTCGAAATTGTACTCATTGGTGTCTATTGCCACACATTCGCTTATGGGCATGGGAATCTCGAATCCGTCCTCGCCCTCTACGAGTACCATATCTTTACCGCGGAAGCCGGTAACAACACCGCCGCCTGTCTCGTGAATAAATCGTACTTTATCTCCTATTCTCATGTTTCTATTATTTAGGGAGGTTCTAAAACTGCATTACTATTAGAAGCTGTTTAAATTTTCTTGAAAAATAATTCTGAAATAAAATTTAAATGATTATCAAATATATTACCTAAAGTGTAATGTTGTTGGAATTAGTAACTTAAAAAGTTGTCCCTCTTTAAGGGGGACGAGAACTTTTTCTAAAGAAAAAGTTCGGAGGGGGTTCTTAACCTATCGTATTGCAATAAACCGTACTACGCGAGGAAAACCCCTCCGTCTTCAAAAAACTCGTTTTTTGAATCCACCTCCCCTTAAAGGGCAGGAACTTTTTAGAATAGTTTTTTATCCATTGAAGGATGGGGGTGTACTTTTTAGGTATAATATCGCATAATCATAAAAATTTAAACAGCTTCTTATTTTCTGCAAAATTAGCATAAGACAATAGTAGAACAAAATAAATCGGGCGATTTATTTTGTTCTACATTTAGAAGCTGTTTGAATTTTCTTGAAAAATAATTCCGAAAGATAGTGCAAACGAGCGCAATGTAAGCTTGCTTACAATTGCAATGCGAGTGCAGCCTATCTTATTAAAATAAAATTCAAACAGTTTCTTAGATGAGAGATTTACTGAGGAACAACAGCAGGCTGAGCATCCGGTTGCATTGCGGCATCTTCCGCTGTTGGCGCTTGCCCACCACCCTGTTGCATGCCTTGTTGCAAAGCAGCCATCATTTCGGGAGGAATACCCTCCATTGCTTTTCCCTGTTGCAACTGTTGCTCGTTGCGTTTGACTGCCTCAAGAATCTTGCGGGCATAGGGGAAACTGCAATTTTCGAGCACTGTCTTCACATCCACTGCATGAGAGCGGAAAAGCTCCATAAGAAAGTCGTTGGCAAGCATCTGATAGGCGGGAGTGTTGTATCCCTCGGCAATTGTGAGGTCAATCTCGGCATTCTGTACTTTGTCGGGGTTGTAGTATTTTGCCTCCTCGCTATAATCCTTGCCGGCAAGCTCTATGTGGCGTTGTTCGTTATAGAACTGCTGTATGGTCTTCATCAGCTTCGTGTCGCGTCGGCGGCGGAAGGTGCGGTAGGCATCGAAGAGTCCTCTCAGATTGAGTGAGGAACTCTGGATCTGTTGCGCATAGAGGCTCGCAGGAGTACCCGACTTGGGTGCCTGTCCCTGCATGGCACTGTTTACACCCGAAATTTCGTTGATAAGCCGCAGTTGAAGGCTCAGAAGTTCAAAGTCGCCGGCTACCGATGCACCACTGTTATACTGCCGCACAACACCGTCGATGCTCTGTCCGGGCTTCAGTTTCACAAAGAGCACACCATTGTAGCGCACATATTCGTCGATGACCTCTTCGCGCGACATGCTCTCGAAGGCATCATCGTCCACCACAAGTACACCCTTGGAGGATGTTCCGCGAATGAAGTCGATGAGCGTGGCTGTGCGGTTGATGGCACGCTGCTGGTCGATGAACTGCTCGACAAAATTGCCCAACCGTCCCTGTATAAGAGGATAGAGGTGAAGCACATAATTGTGCTCGCCGTGCCAATAGGGGCTGCGTCCCTCCTGAAGTATATCGCCCATAGGAGTCATGTAGCGGTAGTACCAATAGCGCTCGGTGGCAAAATTGTACTCTACAAGCAACAGGTCGTCTTCAGCTATTCCCAATTGAGAGGCACGCTGTCGCCGGCGCTCGTTCTCTGCATCGAATTTGCGCCGCTCGGCATCGTTGTAGGGAGAATATCCCCACGTACCTCTCAATGGGTCGTTCCACCGGTAAGCTTCGCGCGAATCGAGATGCCAACCGAGAATTACACGGCAGAGGTCGTTGCGCGAGGGTGTGTAAAAGGATAACTCCCTGCTCTCGTCGCCCTGAACACCTCGATTGCCCGCATGGTAATACTCCGAGTCAACAGAGTAGGCATTGCGGATAAACTCCTTATCCTCGGCCGAGCGTGCAAAGTGGGCAATGACATCGTCGAGCGGCATATCAAACAGCTCGCCGGCGCGGTTAATCCAGCAGGAGCCGACACCAAGGGATGCTGCAGCATTCATCAGATTGCCCATCACAAGAGAGCCGTCCTTTACGCCGTTTTTGGCGGTGCCATCCGTCAGCACTACGACTACGGTAG
>JAFYLO010000187.1 GCA_017557045.1 Bacteroidaceae bacterium
CATTTTGCAGGGAATAGCGGGCTATTTCCAAAAAATAAGAAAGAAAAGATGCCGAAATAGACTCAATCGACGCCAAGCCGAGTGCCATACAAGCTTGCTTGATATGGTTGAGGCGCGAAGGAGATAAACTCCGTTAAATAAACCGAAATTAACATCGCAAATATAGAATTATTTTTCAAGAAAATTCAAACAGCTTCTTATCATGTATCTTCCCTTTAGAAATTGAATTGTGCCGAGAGGTTCACACGATTGGCATTGTTCGTGTCTCCTTCGTAGTCGACACGCCATCCGTGCAGATATTCAATGCCCAATTGCAGATTATCGGTGAGGTTGTAGCACATATTTGCTGCTACATATTGTCCGCGCTTGTAGTTGTCGGGGTTGGCCGAGCCGTATCCGTTGCGCGAGCGGACAGATGATTGGCTGTATGTTGCCGATGCAAACAATTTTGGTGTGAAATTGAACTGTGCGCCTGCATACCATCCGTCGGTAAGCATCATCATCATCTTGCCGGGAAGGTTGGGGTTGGGGGCAATGTCTACGCCTACATTGGAGATGTCGTTGAAGAGCGAGCCTATGCCTTCGCCTATGCTGTACTGTCCGCGCAGTTGCAGTTTGCCGAAGGTCATCAGCGTGGTGGCCTGCGCACCCCATGCGAGTTTCTGACGGTTCTTGCCGCTGATGAGATCATCGTACGATAGGTCTCTCAATATTCCGCTTAAGCGCACATGGCTGTTGTCTGCCCACGAATATTTGAAGTATACGGGGATGTTGGGCATACGTTGTTTGCCTACTTTGGCAAATTCGTTGCTTGTGCCTTTGACATCGGGCGACTCGAATGCGATTCCCATCGAGAGTCCCCAGTCGAATCCGTAGTGGAATGCAGCCTGCACTGTGCGGTAGAATACCATTCCGTTGGGGCCTGCATAGTCGAGGGTGAAGGGTACGGCTGCCTCGTCCATGAAGTTACCTGTGTTGTAACCCACTGTCATGTACTTGAACTTCATATAGGCATTGTGCAGTTTGAATGTGTTTCCAGCTCCGCGCCATGTTCCTGCCGTGTACACGGTGAAGTCGCCCAGCCATGCGCTGCGTCCCACCAGTTTGAGGAATATCAGCGATGTCGATGCATCCATCTGGTAGCGGCTCGATGCTTGGTTGCCGGTGGCAATGGATGATGGCAGGAAGTCTACGTTGTCGACTATGCCGCCAAAGTCGTACTCGGCTTTTGTCTGCACATATCCGCCGATACCGAGTCCCCATCTGCCCTGCTGGTCAACGAAGATGAAGCGTGGTGCCTTAGGGTCGCGGAAGTAGCCGCTGTGGGTGTTGTTGAATACTGCGATAATGTCGGGTTGTTCGTAGACATTTTCGGTAATGTAGACGATTGGAGCCGAACTTTCGGATGAACCGGAATAGTTTTGCGCCTGTGCGCCGATGGTAATAATCCCACTCAGGAGAAGTGTTAGGATAAATACTTTTTTCATAATGTTGCATTTTTTGAATTTCAAAAGAATGAACAAGATAAAATGTATTAAGGTTTACTGCTCCCTTTGCGAATTTTTTATTCGGGGTGATAATTCCAACACTTGAGGGTAGTTCAATAAACCCAAATCGGTCATTAGATACTGTAATAGCTATTATGGAATATTTCCAAATATTAGTGTCCGGTTAATTTTTATTCTGCTTATGTTTTGAACTCCTCCGTCTTCAAAAACAAGTTTTTGAATCCACCTCCTCTTTAAGAGGAGGAATGTAAATCATTGAAAATTATTAGTATACGACATTCTCCCTCTTGAAGAGGGAGTGCCCAAAGGGCGAGGGAGTTCCAATCATTGACTTAAATTTGTCTTAATAAAGAATGGAGCTTGTAGTTACTTAAATGTTGAATCTTAAACGACTTAAATACGTTTACCGGACACTAATAATAGTAAATAACTTTGCCTTTTGTCTGCACATTCTCTTGTCAGAACACATAAGTCATGGGCACGGCATATTCTTCATTCTCCATCACATTGGAAAGTGCATTGTGCCGTTTGTAGTTTTTACCTGACTTAACTTACTCAAGCACAAGCACAAATACCAAATAGAATACACTTTTCCAATAAAAAAAATAGGATTTCTTACACTTTTCCAATGTAAATAAGTCCTCTTTATTACACTTTTCCAATTTGTTGTTAGAAGTTGTAATTTTTTGTTTTAATAAGAAGCTGTTTTCCGGAGCTAATATATAAAAAGTTCGCGGTAGCACCTGCGTCGGTGCTACCGCGATAAATGTTCAGTGGTAAGGTTATTTTACCTCTTTTACGATTACCTTCTTATTGTTGACAATGTAGATGCCGGGAGCGGTTATCTTCTCAATCTTGCGGCCGGTGAGGTCGTAGATGGTATTTGTTGTCTCCTCAGCTTCAATCTCTTCGATGCCTGTCGAAGCGTCGTAGTAGAGCTTGAATGTTGTGGCGCTGTTGCTTGAACCGGGCAATGCCTTGATGTTGATTTCGAACGGTGCCATTGTGCCGGCCTGTGTAGCCTTGTTGTACTTGTCGTTGCTGCCTTTGATGTAGGTGCTTATCTTGTAGTCTGTTCCTACATACGATGCAACAAGATAGTCGGTAGAGAAACTCTCTTTGCTGCTTGTCTCAATTGTTACATTCGAAGCGGTGGCGATGATGCTCTCTCCGTTGGCAACTGCGAACATGGGGGTGTTCTTTGCAAATTCGGTGTATGCCAATGTCAGTGTGTATACATCGTCCACTTTGCCGAATGTGGCGGGCATTGCTGTTGTTACCTTGTTTGTTGGTACGAACGGCAGCATGATGGCTCTGATTTCTTCGCCTTCAGTATTATCGTCGGTGTAGGTGATTTCTGTGGCTGTGAAGCTTTCGGGAATGTAATATACCGATTGGTTGTTGATGCTCATAGCCTTGCAGACACCGTTCTTGTCTACTACGTTGCTTCCGGCTGCTGCGGCAGTCTCGGCATCGAGACTTGTGTAGTAGATGGTGTTGCTTGCACCTGACTGCTCTTTGCTCTTCTCTATTATGAGGGCTGCATTGGCTGTTGCTCTGAGGTCGACATACGAAGTTGTGGTTGCACCGCCAACATAGATGTTGCTCTCGTCGGTCGCGGGCTTGCCATAAACTGTTCTGCCGTAGCTGTCGCCGCCTGTTGATGCAAGGAGGGCGATATCGCTCTTGAATGCTTCCACAAGACGGTAGTGGTTTGCTTTGGCGTTAAGTTTGGGGTAGGTACCTGTGCCGAAGATGTAGCTGCTGCCGTTGCCGATGGTGAATGCCAGCTTGGTTGTGTCGAGCGAGAGGGTGTAGGGCTGTGCCTCGCCTCCGCCCATAGCCTCGATGTTTGAAGTGCCGAAGATGGCGCAACCGCTGCCGGCATTGAATATGTAGTATTCGTTGGCATTGCCGGTGGGGATGAATGCCCACAGCATGTAGTCGTCTGCCTCTTCGATGGATGTTTCGGTGTGCATAATGTAGTTGAGGTATCTTTTTGTCGAACGCTCAACGCTGAGGTACTTGTCGCTCTCGTTATACTGCAAGTAGTACCATGTGATGCCGTTGCTGATGTCTGCCGATGGGTAACGGGGTATTATTGCATATGCAGCGATGACTGCTTCTGTTGCAGTCTGAAGTTTCTCGGCTGCCGAAGCATAGTCCTCGATGTTCTCGGTTGAGAGTATGCTCGCTGCGATGCCGTTCTCTGCTATGAGTCTCTTGACAAGGTCGGTGAGGTTGTCGCTCTTTGCAATTACTCCCTCGTTGAGTACATGGTTGCCGTTGGCAAGTTCGTTGGCGTCCAAAACATCGGATATTATGCTGTCTGCTGCTGCAATGGCATCTGTCAGCAGTTTGGTATCGTGGGCTGTCTGGTTATCCTCGACTCTTCTGATAATCCACCAACTGTCTTGGGATGTGTATGCCTTGCCTTCGATGCTGTTGTCGCTGTTGTATCCTATGCAGGCACCGTGAACATTGTCGAGCTCCATGTAGAGATAGCCGTTCTCCAGCGATACGATGCGGAACTTGGCTGCACCGTTCGCGTTGGTTGTTACGGTAGGAGCATCGCCCTTGGGCATGCTTGCAATGTAGATGCCGTTCTTGCTCTTGATGCAGTAGAGGCTGTCGTCCTCTGTCTCGAATGCCCACTTCTTGCTGTTCTGCGAGTTGCCGCCCTTCTCGGATTTAAGTCCCGATGTCGATGCGCCGAGCGATGTTGTGGTATTGCTCTTGGGGATGATTGTGTAGAAGTCGAGGGGATTGATCTTTATCAAAGCATTGGATTTGTATATATTCTCCAACTCCTCATCGATAAGAGTAAGGTACTCGCCAAAGGTATGTGCGCTCTGGTCGTCGTTGTTGATAGCTGTCTGTGCCGAATCTTTCAACAGATTGAGACGCACCATCTTGCCGGGGCGGTAGCTTCCCACCTTTGTGCCGTTTTTGTCGGTGTTCTTCACATAGTGGTCGGTTACTTTGAGGGCATATTTGAGGGCCTCTTTCTGTGCGCTTTCGCCTGTCTCGGCATAGGGCTTGAGAACCACTTCGTCGCCGTCGCCTTCGGCTGCAACAATCTTAAGACCGGGGTCGGTAGCAAGCTCTTCGGGGATGGTGAACTTGTACTTGTTTGACAAGGCCTTGTATTCGCCCTTGCCGTTGTAGACCTTGAAGCCTACCGCGCCGGTGCCTTTCTCTATGATGATGCTCTTGCCCACCTTGGTGTAGCTGTATCCGATGGCTTCGGGTGCGGTCTCGCGGTTGTAGTATGTGTACTGTCCCACATCGCCGCACTGGCCTACAGCGTAGTCGCTTTTGAGTTTGTTGCCGCTGCCGCCGTCAGTTCTTGCGATGGGTTCTATGCGGTCCTCGATGAACTCGATGGCAGGAGCCTTGCGGCTGTATGATGCCATCTTCTTGAGTGTCTTGTCAATCATCGCCTGTGTGACGGTAAGGTCCTGGTTAGTATACTCCTTGCCTGCAAGCTGCTTCATCTGGTGGAAGAATCCCCACACCCTGAAGTAGTCTGTC
>JAFYLO010000188.1 GCA_017557045.1 Bacteroidaceae bacterium
AAATGACAGCATTGAAAATCAATACGTTTAAATTACAAGCAGCATAAAAAAGCCCCTAAAATTTCTTGAAAATAATTTTAGGGGTCAAAGTTGGGTTAACAGTGCAATAAATGTATCCCCCTGAAAAGTTTGGTGAAAAACTTTTCAGGGGGATACATTTATCAACACACCATTAGTTCCTTAATCTACATTATATATTATTACAGGGCGTGTGCGTCGTACACTCATTGACGGGAACCATATATCTTCGGCAGTTATTCCGCATCTTTCGATTGCCTCAATGCAATATTCAAGTCGCCCGAAATTGGCATCGACATTATTTGTACCGAACGTAAATTTCAGACCGCGCTCCTTAGCCATACTAATTATTTTCAGGCTCGGAATTCTGTAGCGCGGATTAATTTCAAGCGCTATACTATGTTGCTCAAGAACATCGAGCACCTTTTCAATCCTCTCATCGGTCCAATATTTGTCATAGTCGACATTCATATCATCAGGGATGTATGTGGGATTGGCAAATATATCAGCTGGTTCGTTTGTCAGGATTTTCACCGTCTGCTCAACGATTCTGTCCATATACTGTTCCTTAGTTACCCCATCGTAGTGTACCTCCTCGGCACGATAGATGCGGGAGTTACGATTCTTGTGGTCGCGGATGGTCATTGCATCGGTAAAGAGATAGTCGAAGATACCAAGTGCCTCCTGCGAAAAGGTTTTTGTCCAACGGCGTCCTTCGCCCTGAACACCGCAAAGGAACGGCAAAGGTTTCACCTCTTCGTAATATTCGTAAACCTCCTTGTCATCGGCAAGCATTCGGCCCACTCCACCCTCTCCGGCATTGGGGGCTACTCCGTAATTTATGCCATAGTTCATGGACATTGCGTGCGCCATCTCCTTTGTAAGACCACCTTTAAGATGGACATGATAGTCGATTACCGGGAAATTGCGCTGTTGCAGACGTATTATGGCATCGTTCTGTTCATCCACGGCAGGGAGCGTGTCATTTTCGTTACGCACATCATCACCCAATTCAACGATAGCAATATCTTTGAATTTCGTTTCACCCTCTTTCGCCTGAAGGATTATTGCACCCGACGATAGCAGACGCTTGGCATATTCCGCTGTACGATAGGGGGCATCGGGTTCTGTGTAGCAGACAACATCTGTCCCGTTGATGCTTACGGCTATATTCTTTCCACGAACAGCCAGCTGAAAATCGAACCAGCAACTATCCTCCGCCAAAGAACGATAGAGATTGCGCACGGCTGCAAGGCTGCCGGTCTTACGGGTGCCGTCGATTGCTCCGTTGTGCAGTATCACTTCGTAGCCACTCTCACCATCCGTGTGAAAGAGAAGCGACGCTTCTGCTCCTTTAGCAGTGAATGCCTTGCCACTCATTATAAAATTCCTATACTCTTTAATGCTGGTCAGTCTGGCACCGGAAGCAAGTGCGAGTTCCCCGTTCTTTACAGCCTTACCGTCGTCGGTTTTCCAATCACCGGATACCGCGCAAGACAACACCAACAGTGACAGCAGTGATAAAATAGCGTTTTTCATGGTTATTGCAGTTATACGGCGATAAATGTACTGCTTTTGCATCGGAATAGCAACATATTGCAACAAAAATCCCAAAAGCGTGCCGCTTTTGGGATTTTTGTATCTACTGTTTTCTATCATTCTCTATAAGAGCAAGCAGACGGTCGATTGCCTCCTCTTCGGGAATATTCTTTTCTATACACTCTTTTTTGCGATAGAGGCTTACTTTGCCGCGTGCCGCACCCACATAGCCATAGTCGGCATCGGCCATTTCTCCGGGACCGTTCACAATGCAACCCATCACTCCTATCTTCAACCCCTTCAGATGAGCGGTTGCAGATTTTATCTTTGCCAATGTACCTTGAAGGTCGTACATAGTGCGACCACATCCGGGGCAGGCTATATATTCGGTTTTACTGATGCGTTTGCGGGTAGCCTGCAATACACCGAAGGAGAGTGCATTTATTTCATCAGCGGGGAGAGAGGGATTATCTATCCACACTCCATCACAGAGACCGTCGATAAGCAACACTCCAAGGTCGGCAGCCGCCTTTATACGCAGACTTTCTATGCTCTGCTCATCGTAGCAACGATAAACAACCACCGGAGCTGTGATACCCGAAATTATCAATTTATGCACAAGGGCACGCAGTTCGCCTACGGGATTCACATGATTGCTATAAGCAACAATTATACAGCCTTTGCGCTTTTTCAGTTCCTCAACGACAGCAGGTGTAAGGTCGCTGTATTCAACACGAACAAAGTGAGGTTCGTCCGCCGATATTGTCGAGAGGTCACTAATGGAAGCCAAAGGATATGTACCTGATACGCCAACAAGAGTATCGCCCGCTACAGTGAAATCAGGAGCAAGGTCGCTGTTGCCACCTTCGAATGGAGCAGATATTACCACAGGTACTTTTCCACCACCAATTGTAAGGACGCCGGCACTGACGCGCTGCACGGGGTTGGTATAGTCGAACTCCGGAGCAATCTCACCCTCTATTCTTGCGTGTCCTTCACGAAGGGTTATATAGTCGACAAGTTCTTTCGCTACAGGTATTTCATTTTCGGGTGCTTCGGCAAGAGAGACGCGCAGCGTGTCGCCAATACCGTCGGCGAGCAAAGCACCTATACCCGCTGCACTTTTTATGCGGCCATCCTCTGCATCACCGGCTTCGGTTACACCCAAGTGGAGGGGATAAACAATACCCTCCTCCTCCATCACTCTGCACAGCAGACGGACGGTCGTTACCATTATGGGGGTGTTGCTTGTCTTTATCGAGACTACCACATTACCGAAATTTTCGCGGTGACAGATGCGGAGAAATTCCATACACGACTCAACCACACCTTCGGGAGTATCGCCATAGCGGCTCATTATTCTATCGGATAGCGAGCCATGGTTCACTCCGACGCGAATAGCCTTACCCTCCTTTTTACACAGATTGAGGAATGCAGTGAATCGTTCGGCGAGGCGTTCGAGTTCCGCAGCATACTCCTCGTCGGTATACTCAATGTGCTTGAAGGTGCGGGCTGTATCAACATAATTGCCGGGATTCACTCTCACCTTGTCGGCATATTGCGCCGCGACATCGGCCACAGATGCATTGAAGTGCACATCAGCCACAAGCGGTACGTTGCAGCCTGCATCCTCCGCAGCCTTTTTTATGGCACCAAGGTTGATTGCCTCGCGACTGCCCTGTGTGGTCAGACGTACAAGTTCGCCTCCGCGCTCCACAATGCGCAATATCTGCTCCACACTGCCGGGAGTATCCATTGTAGAGGTATTGGTCATGGACTGCACGCGGATGGGATTGCCGCTGCCCAACGTAAGGGTACCCACTTTAACCGCAGGGGTTTCGCGGCGGGTATAGTTGAACAGATCTATTTTAGTTTGTCTTGTACTCATATTGCAGACTTTTCAGATCCTCGTTGGCTTTTTCAATCTTTTTCTTGAGATTATCCTTATATGTTGCGAGACGTGCAGCAAGCTCATCGTCGGCAAGAGCAAGCATTTCCACTGCAAGAATAGCCGCATTGAGCGACGCATTGACACCCACAGTAGCCACGGGAATACCGGGAGGCATCTGTACTATTGCCAAGAGCGCATCCATACCATCGAGAGTGCTGTTGATGGGAACACCGATAACAGGCAGTGTAGTGCTTGCAGCAATTACTCCGGGCAAGTGTGCAGCCATACCTGCTGCTGCTATTATCACTTTTATTCCGCGCTCTTTAGCTCCTTTGGCAAATGATTCAACGGCCTCGGGAGTACGGTGCGCTGAGAGCGCGTTTACCTCAAAGGGTATCTGCATCTCATTAAGGAAATCTGTTGCCTTTTTCATTACGGGAAGGTCTGATGTACTTCCCATTATTACACTTACAATTGCTTTCATATTGTTCTTTATATTTATATTGTTATTATATCATTCTTTACGCAGACGGGCTGTGGGTATATTCAGATGCTCACGATATTTCGCAACCGTACGGCGTGCCATCGTATAGCCTTGCGCCTGCAATTTCTCCATAAGTTCGCCATCGGTGAGCGGCGCCGACTTATCTTCACTGTCTATAAGTTCCTGAAGCGCTCTGTATAGTTCGCGCACCGATTTTTCGCCGCCATCGCTCGTGGAGACTGCATCGCTGAAGAAATATTTGAGCGGAAATATTCCCCACGGCAATTGGACGTAGCGACTGTTGCTTACGCGCGAAACTGTAGAGATATCGTATCCGCTGGCTTTTGCAATATCTTCGAGTATCATGGGACGGAGCAACGATTCGTCACCACCGCTGAGCAGGAATTCGCGTTGAAATTTCACAATGGCCTCCATCGTTGATGCAAGCGTCTGTTCGCGTTGCCTGATGGCACCTATAAAATTCTTCGCAGCCTCTATCTTCTGTCGAAGGAACTGTGCGGCATTTCTGCTTTCTGCCGAAGCGCTCTTCGATTGCTCTTCGAGCATTGCACAATACTCCTCGCTCACCCGCAATTCGGGCAACGCGCCGCTGTTGGAAGTAAGGACTATATCTTCGTCACATATCTCTATCGTATAGTCAGGGATAATCTGTTGCCGACTCAACCCTAATGTCTCTGTAAGTGATGCTCCCGGACGCGGATTAAGTTTTGTTATTTCTGCTATTGCCGCGCGACACTCCTCCTCGCCGATATTGAGTTTTGCCGGTATCTGCTCCCAGCGTTTATGCGAAAACTCATCGTACGCTTCGCTCAATATTTGCTGTTGAACAGCCCTACTTGGAGCATTGTTGCGTTCTACCTGTATGAGCAGACACTCCTGCAATGAACGGGCCGCAATTCCAGCCGGCTCGAATGTCTGTATCTTTTTCAATATTGCAGCAAGTTCTTCCTCATCCGTAATAATGCCGGTGTATATATTCAACTCATCTGCCAATTCGTCCAAAGACTTATACAACAATCCACTCTCCTCGAGTGAACCTATGAGGTATTTTCCTATTTCTGTTTCACGGTCATCAAACGGGAGTTCAGCGAGCTGCAAAAGAAGATTTTCGCCGAATGAGGTATCGGCAGAGACAGGGATGTCCACAGCCGTTGTACGCGGAGCATGATAATCCCATCCATTGTAATCGGGGATATCATCCTCAATACGGTAGTCATCTGCCGAATTATATGTACCATCGGCACTATCCTCTGCTTCCCCGAAATAGCCGGTTTCGTCAGAAGCGACAACCTCTATTGCGGGATTGTCTATAATCTCGCTTCGCACCCTATCCTCCACCTCCGCCGCAGAAAGTTCCAAAAGGCGTGCAAATATCACCTGCTGAGGAGAAAGGGAAAGAGCCTGCGTCTGAGTCTGTACCTGCTTTTGTACTGAACTTTTTTTTGCCATATATATTGTCAAGTCCACCCGGTTGTATTCACCGGACAACTTCTCAAGGGAGGTTCTATAAATTAGTAATTCAATGTTCTTTGTAGAGAACCTCCCTTAGTATTTAAAACTACTACCGCCCAAGAATTCCCTTATCACCGAAGTGGGAGGAAGCTGACTATCGGGCAACGGAGCCACATATTCCAGCAAGTTAAGCAAACGACGCGCCTCGGAATATTCAGGCAGTTTCTCCGGGACACCGCGCAACAGCGGTTCAACCTTCCATTTGAGAACCGAAAATTCGTACAGCAACGAAGAGTTGAACATGACATCGGCATTTTCCTGATATGGAAATATCCACTTCTCCTCGCCCGCCTGAACATCGGGCCATCGCTGTATGGTCTCCACCGCCGAATAGCCGCGGTATTTATAATCGCGGAGCATACGGCGCAAAAGGCGGTTATCCGAAGTGGGAATGTAGTTGTGATAGTCGAGTTTTATTGATGTGAGCGCCGAAACATATATACGGTATTTTTCCTCTTCGGGTATCTGCTCGGTAAGCATAGGGTTAAGGGCATGAGTTCCCTCAATGACAAGCACCATCTGCGGTGAGAGTTTGAGTTTTTCGCCACGGAATTCCCTTTCACCTGTCTGGAAATTATAACGGGGAAGTTCGACCTCTTCTCCTGCAAGTATCTGCGTGAGCTGCCTATTGAAGAAATCCAAATCAATCGAATATATCGATTCGAAATCGTAATCACCATCCTCTTTGCGAGGAGTGTCAGTGCGATTAAGGAAATAATCATCGAGAGATATTGCCACCGGACGTAGGCCGCAGGCTGCCAACTGAATGCTTATGCGCTTACTGAAAGTGGTTTTTCCCGAAGACGAAGGACCGGCTATAAGCACCACTCTTGACTTGCGCTCATATATATCATCGGATATCTTCGACATTCTCTTTTCCTGCAACACTTCTGCCACGTTAATCAAATCGGTTCCGTAACCTGCAGCGATGGCTTTATTGAAATCGCCAATCGTCTCCACACCCATCAGCTGTTGCCAACGAAGGCGTTCGGTGAAGCGCTCCTGCAATTTTTCCTGCGGAACTTTATCTTCGAGCGACATGGGTGTTTCTCTATTCGGGATACGCAAAAGAAGACCTTTGCCGAACTTCTCTATTTCGAACACCTTCAGATAACCGGTGCTTGGCAAAAGACCACCATAAAAATGATCGATATAATCGCCCAATTTATAGTAACTCGCATAGAGCGAGCCGTATGTTTCGAGCAGGCGCACTTTGTCGTTGCGTCCCACCGACTCGAACACCTCTATTGTCTCCTTTGTGCTGCACTCTACACGTTCAAAGGGCAGGTCGCTCTCTATCGTCGCCACCATCCGCTGTTTAATATCATCAACATCCTCGCGACTCAGTTCATCCTCCAATCGGCAGTAGTATCCTTTGGATATAGGATTCTCGAAACGCACCACCCTGCCGGGGAACAGCTCGGCTATGGCTTTCATCATCACAAAAGTCAGGGAGCGGACATATACCCGCATTCCATCCTTAGAGGTGATATTGAGGAACTCCACATCCTTATTGTTGTAGACACGATATGTGAGCCCCACCACCTGATTGTTTACTTTTGCCGCTACTGCACCGTAAGGCATATCAAGGGCAAGATTACTGTATATATCTGAGAGTGTGCAACCCGAGGGGAACAGTGTGGATGTTCCGTTGTTCCTGCAATAGATTCTTACCATAGCTGACTGTTTGGTTAGTTAATATGCGTACACACGAAGAGTACATATATCTTCGCGGATTACCGCAAAGATAATATATTTTTGAAAGAGTGCTTGTTTTTTTATAAAAATTAAGAAGCTGCTTATGTAAGCAGCCTCAGGGCACCCATCCTTTTACACCTACAGAGAATCCAAAAGGGAGAGTTTATACACCGAACTACTGTACGGTGTTATCTGTTTCAGACGTACGCAATTCATCAATATTGCAATTCGAGAGTTTTTCAAGCGCCTCTTTGGATGCTTTCTGCTGGCTCTCGCGTTTTGAAAAGCCATCACCCGTACCAAAGAGCTTTTCGCACACATACACTTCACTCACGAAATATTGTCCATGCGAATTGTTCCTCTCTTCCACCAAACGATACTCCACAGGGAAATGCTTCTTCTGTGACATTTCTATCAGCCGACTCTTATAATTTACATCTGAGATTGCTGCGTCAGCCACGTTTACTACATGGTCGAACACCCGTTGCAGAAGGAATCGTCTGCAAGCCTCGTAGCCCTTATCGATATACACAGCACCTACAAAAGCTTCAAAAGCATTGCCATATACATTATTATTGTGCTGACGGCCCACATTGTGGGATTGCACAAGTTTGTCGAGTCCCAAACCAAGAGCCACCTTATTGAGGGTTTCGCGGCAGACAAGGTTGCTGCGGGATTTTGTAAGAAAGCCCTCACGCTCCTTTTTGAAACGCACATATAGCAAATCAGAGACAACCGCATCGATTATTGCGTCGCCTAAAAATTCGAGCCTTTCGTTGCACATAGCCCTCTTTTTCTGCGCACTTGCAGTCAGGGAACTGTGGGTAAGCGCAATTCTGTAAGGCTCAAGAGAATCGGGCAAGAAGCCCAATATTCCATACAAAACACGATAAGACTCCTTATCCTTACGGAAAAGGAGCCTTATTTCGTTATAGAGTTTTCCAAACACGTTAAAGTATATTATATTTTTTTGAATGCAATACTTGTATTGTGTCCGCCGAAGCCGAATGTATTTGAGATTGCAGCATTTACAACTCTCTCCTGTGCTTTATTGAAAGTGAAGTTGAGGTTGTAGTCTATATTCTCATCCTCATCGCCCTCTGCGTGGTTTATAGTCGGGGGGACTATATCGTTCTTGACACTGAGAACAGTAAGCACCGCCTCAAGCGCACCTGCGCCTCCAAGCAAATGACCTGTCATGGATTTTGTCGAACCGATATTCAACTTGTATGCGTGCTCACCGAAGACACTCTTTATCGCAGCCACCTCAGCTATATCACCTGCAGGGGTAGATGTTCCGTGCGTATTGATATAGTCGATATCTTCGGGCTTAAGACCGGCCTCTTCAAGTGCGTACATCATGACCTTGGCAGCACCTTCGCCATTGGGCAGGGGAGCTGTCATATGATAGGCATCCGCCGAAAGACCTGTACCTGCAACCTCGGCATATATTTTGGCACCGCGTGCCTTTGCGTGCTCATACTCCTCAAGTACAAGACAAGCGCCACCCTCTCCTATCACAAAGCCGTCGCGACTTTTGCTGAAAGGACGGGAAGCCTTCTCATGCTCATCATTTCTGGTAGAAAGGGCATGCATCGAGTTGAATCCTCCCACTCCAACATGACAGATTGCAGCCTCTGCACCTCCGGCAAGCATCACATCCGCTCTTCCCAAACGTATCTGGTCAAAAGCATCGATGATTGCGTTCGAAGACGAAGCACACGCGGAGGTCGTTACATAATTAGGTCCCTTGAGACCATACTTTATCGACAACATTCCGCAAGTCATGTCGGTAATCATCTTTGTTATAAGGAAAGGAGTGAATCGGGGGCCGTTCGACTGGTTCATCACATATGAGCCATATTCCTGTTCGAAAGCACGCAAACCGCCTACTCCCTCACCATATATTACACCGAAGCGATCAAGGTTCTCTTTTTCCAAGTCTATGCCACAATCGCGCATTGCCTCCATTGCAGCAGCAATACCGAAATGGCTGTGGGCATCAACCTTGCGCACCTCCTTTTTATCCAAAAATTCTGTTGCATCAAAGTTCTTGACCTCACAAGCAAAGTTGGTCTTGAACATTGACGCATCAAAATGAGTAATAGGTCCGGCGCCGCTTACGCCTGCTTTTGCATTTTCCCACATTGTGGGAACATCGTTTCCGATGGGCGAAACAGCACCCAGGCCTGTTACAACAACTCTTCTAAGTTTCATCACGAAACGTAAGAATTAGATTATCGATGAGTGATTACTTGTTGGCTACTTCCTGCTCAACAAATCTGATAGCATCGCCTACTGTAGAGATTTTCTCTGCGAGGTCATCGGGAATTGAGATACCGAACTCATCCTCAATCTCCATAATAAGCTCTACTGTATCCAAAGAATCTGCGCCGAGGTCGTTTGTGAAGCTTGCCTCGTTTGTTACCATAGACTCTTCTACACCGAATTTCTCAACGATAATGCTTTTTACTCTTGATTCAATTTCTGACATAGTTATATGTTTTTGAAAGTTTATGGTGCAAAATTATGATATTTTTCCAAATCTGCCAAGAAAAGAGCGAAAAAAGCGTCTGCGCGCTTGCACATTTTTCATTTTTTGCGCAAAATCATGCGGTTTCGTACAAAATTACATTGATTTTCACACATTTCTCTGCACATGCCCCCTCCATCAGGCATCATCAGTTCAACATCAAAAAAGGCTGTCGCGAATTCGCGACAGCCTTTTTTGATGTTAAGTATTGATTTGCTTACTTTTTCAGTGCTTCGTCAGCTTTTGTCTGGGGAAGAATCTCCTCAGCGAACATATATGCACCGGTCTTAGGTGATTTCACCATTCTTACCACCTTTACAAACTTCTCTTTGTTACCGGTCTGAAGTGTTGCAACTGCTTTCTTTGCCATAGTCTGTTATTACTTAATTTCTTTGTGAACTGTTACCTTTTTCAAATAAGGATTGTATTTTTTCAACTCCAAACGCTCAGTTGTGTTCTTACGGTTCTTTGTTGTGATGTAACGTGACATTCCGGGAACACCGCTGCTTTTCTGCTCTGTACATTCAAGAATTACCTGAACGCGATTACCTTTTACTTTCTTAGCCATAATCTTTCCTCCTTACTTTTAAGCGTCAAGTACTTTAATATCTTTCCATGCTACGAAGCCTTTGCTTACAGCATCCTTAAGAGCTGCATCAAGACCTACACGGTTGATTATTCTTAACCCCGCTGCACTCACGCGCAACTGAATCCAACAATCTTCTTCTACGTAGAAGAATTTCTTAATGAACAAGTTCACATTGAAAAGACGCTTTGTTCTTCTCATTGAGTGTGATACATTGTTACCCACCATGGCTTTTTTACCGGTGATTTGACAAACTTTAGACATTGCTATATATATTTTTTTGTTTAATTCTGTAGTTACTCCATTCTAACAGCGTGCAAAGGTATTACTTTTGCGGCAATCTTGCAAACAAATAAGTGATTATTTTAAAATCCACATATTTTTATAGCAGATTTTCACCATTTTAAGGGTGGTTCTATAAATTAGTTCGAGGCGATTTTTGAATTTATTTCGAGTATATTGTTTGTTTTTACGAAGGCGCAACCTTTGTGTTGCAACTGAATAAAAATGAAGAAGATGCCGAAATAAAACAAAAAGCGACCGAAATAGAGCACACCCAGCAAAGAAATATAGATTAATAATTTATAGAACCACCCTTAACAAAATCGTCAACTGTACTTCTCAAATAATTCAAAAATAAAATTTAGAAACTTATTACAATTCCAGTAGTTTACGCTTCAGAAATTCGAGCACGTTTATTATTGTTGCTTTTATATTTTCATCGCGTCCCCTGTCGGGCAATTGCAGAAGAGTAGCACTCAGCGTCCCTGCGACTACTGCCGCCACCCACACTGTGCCCACAGGCTTTTCATCCGTTCCGCCACCCGGACCGGCTACGCCTGATGTTGCTACAGCACAATCTGTTTTCATCAACGACGACACACCCGCAGCCATCGCACGAACTGTTGCTTCGCTCACCGCTCCATACTCCGTCAATATACTTTCGGGAACAGCGAGAACGGAACTTTTTATTTCGTTGGCATACGCAACCACACTCCCTTTAAAGACATCGGAGCTTCCGGGACATGAGGTAATTGCAGCAGCTACCCCGCCACCTGTGCAGCTTTCAGCAGTAGACAGCGTCATGTGCCTGCCTCGTAAAAGCTCATTGATTTCCGCGGCAACTGTTCTTATTTGCGCATCCATTTCTACAATACTGTACGAGTGAAGACAGGCTTGTCCATTTCGCAAAAATCCTTATCAAGGTATTTGTGATAACCGACTATACCTATCATTGCTGCATTATCGGTGGTAAAGCCGAATTTCGGTATATATATTTCCCATCCGTAGCGCTTTGCATAATCGGCATACGCCGCGCGGAGGGCTGTATTTGCAGAGACTCCGCCCGAGAGCGCGATGCGCTTTATTTTCAGAGCCTTCGACGCCTTATAGAGTTTATCCATAAGCACCTCTACTACCGTCCTCTCAAAGGAGGCTGCAAGGTCATTCTTATGCTTATCCACATAATCGGCATCCTCGGCTACGAGTTTGCGCAATGTGTAAAGAAAAGAGGTCTTCAATCCGCTGAAACTATAGTCGTATCCGGGTATATGTGGTTTGCTGAAGGTATATGCCTTTGCATCACCTTCGCGGGCAAGACGGTCGATTATAGGGCCTCCGGGATATCCCAAGCCCATTATCTTTGCGCATTTGTCGAGAGCTTCACCGGCCGCGTCGTCGATAGTTTGTCCAACTATTTCCATATCCTTGTAACTATTCACCTTAACAATCTGTGAATTGCCACCTGAGACCATCAGGCAGAGAAATGGATATTCAGGAACATGCGGTTCCACACCCTGTTCTTTTATAAAATGAGCCATTATGTGACCTTGCAGATGGTTGACATCTATCATGGGAATACCCAGCGAAGCTGCCAATCCTTTTGCAAACGACACACCCACAAGCAGAGAGCCCATAAGTCCGGGACCTCTGGTAAATGCGATTGCACTGAGTTGTTCTTTGCCGACGCCCGCTTTCTTGAGCGCAGCATCCACTACAGGTACTATATTAAGTTCGTGCGCACGCGAAGCAAGTTCGGGCACTACGCCACCGTACTGCTCATGCACAGCCTGACTTGCCGTTACATTCGAAAGCACTGTATCGCCAAGCATCACAGCCGCCGAAGTATCATCACACGACGACTCTATGGCCAATATATACACCTCGTTATTATCTTTTTCCGCCATAGGGAAAGGAGCACAAGTTATTAAATATACATCCGAGGGTGCGCCTTAGTTTCAGCCACACCCTCGATATTTTTCCTACAATAATACTTTACAAGTATATCTTTTTGCACCGTCTGTAAAGCGGAGCATATACATTCCGGCAGGAAGCGAAGAGAGGTCTGCAGGAGCATTTCCAATCACTGCACTGCTCAACACCGAGCCCGCCGATGATATTACTTCCATACGGGTATTCTCACCGAAGCCATTGCCTGACACAGTAACCTTTTTGGCCACAGTATCCACATTTACCTCAGGGGTGCCATCTGCCACCACCTGTGATATTGATGTTGTCAATCCATCCTGCGAAAGGAGATAGATACCGGCATCGATATACTGTCCACCTGTTGTCTGATGACAGTGGATAGCGATAAGATTATCCGCATCGTAAACAAGTTCATTCTTCACAGCAGCTGTGAAATCCACAACAGAATAGTTATTATCGTGTCCTTCGAAAGAGGCCATCAATCTGCCGTTGATGTAAATCTCGCAATCCTCGTCGTGGTTAATAAGCATCACAAGGCTGTCGGCAAGTGCACGGTTAGCACCATCGAGACGGAAGGTCTTACGAATCCAGATATCAGAAGTGTTCCATGTGGTTCCAATCTTCGAGTTGGGTGTACCCACAGTTCCGAAGCCCGATTTCTTGGTACTCCACTTGCTGTCATCGAATGAGGTTGTATTCCATCCTTCAGCGGGAGCGGTTGTTGTCATCTTCCACATTTCGCCACCTTCAGTTGCAATAGCAATAATGGTATCTTTCTTCAAAGTTCCCTGTGTAAGGCGATTATTGATTTGAGCCATTCTTGCAAAATCGACCTTCTGCACAATTCTGTCGTATGTGATAAGACCGTTTATCTCAATTTCAACATCGGTAATCTGAGTATATACAGCACCGCCGAGACCGAAGCAGTCGCGGTATTTGATAAGTTCAGAAACATACTGCTCGTATGTATCCATAAGCTCTTTGCGGCTGTTCATGGTTGCATAACCCCAGTCGCCTGTACCCCATGTATGTCCATTCTCTTTGTATTTGAGACCGCCATACTCACCGCAGACGTTTACAAGACTCTTATTGGGGCAAACAACACAAGCAGGATTGGGATAGTGGTGAATATCCCACACATCACCCACATATGTCGAATGGACACCATATTGGCTATCCTGGTTCACAAGACGTGAAGAATCAAGCGACTTGACATATCTTACGAGTGTCTCCACATCATGACGTCCCTGGCTCTCGTTGAAGATAATCCACATTATGATAGAAGGAGAGTTATAGAGATTCTGAATCATCGTTGTCATCTCTTTCTTGAACTGTGTCTGATCAAGACCTACACCACCGTATGAGTTTCCTGAAGGCATATCCTGCCATACAAGCATACCCAATCTATCGCAATGGTAATACCAACGACGAGGTTCAATCTTGATGTGCTTACGAATCATATTGAAGCCCATCTGCTTTGTTGCCTGAATATCGTAGAGCAAAGCCGCATCAGTAGGAGCAGTATAGATTCCGTCGGGCCAGAAACCCTGATCGAGGGGACCTATATGGAAGAGAGGTTCGTTGTTGAGGAACATTCTTGTAAAGCCACCATCCTTCGCAAGAGATATTTTACGCATTCCGAAGTAACCCTTCACGCGGTCGAGTGTATCGCCATCGCAGATTACCGAGATATTGAGGTCGTAGAGGAAAGGAGAATCGGGTGACCACAATTTTGCATCGGGAACAGGTATAACTGTCTTTTTGCCCTGAACAGCGGTAACTGATGACACGACAGCATCACCATCCTTTACTTCGAGCAATACCTGTGCATCATTATCGCCTTTAACGGTTACGTTGACAGCCACATTACCCTCATCCACATTGGGGACAACAGTATATTTATCGATGTGAATATCCTCTACGGGCTCCATCCAAACGCTTTGCCAGATACCCGATGTTGAAGTATACATGATTCCGCCGGGGCTGAGTGTCTGCTTACCGCGGGGCTGACCGCCGAGGTCTGTGGGGTCGTACACCTTCACAACAAGCTCCTGCTCGCCCTCGCCTGTAAGATATTTTGTTACATCAAATTTAAAGGGATCGTATCCACCCTTGTGTGTACCAACACTGCTGCCGTTGACAAACACTTCACACTCGTGGTCAACCGCCTCGAAGTGAAGGAGCAGATTCTTGCCTGCCCACTCTTCGGGAACAGTAAAGAAACGTCTGTATGCGAAACGGCTGTAATCCTTCATTATACCCGAAATAGCCGACTCAACGGGGAAAGGTACAAGGATTTCCATGCTGTATGCATCTTCGGGTTTTCCTGAACGGTTGGCAAAGAGAGGCTGGAAGTCCCAAATACCATTGAGGCTCTTCCACTGCTTACGCTCCATCTGAGGACGGGGATATTCGCCAAGTACATTATTTACATCAATATCATCTGTAAATGCACTCTTCATGGGGCCATCCTTCATCTGCCACTCAATCTTCTTGAGCTGTCCCGACATCTGACAAGTAAGAGCGGCATCGAAGTACTTGAGTGAGTTTGTACGATAGCAGTGTACAGCAATTGTCGTCTCTCCGTCGAGCGAGATTGCATCCAATGCCTCTTTGGAGATTGTTACATTTTCGGTTTTTATACCGTTCTTTTCGAGCGAAGCAGCAAGCACACCGTTGAAGTAAATCTGGCAGACACCGTCGCGAATAACCTTCATAGCTATAGTATTAAGGTCGCTTCTCTTCATTCCTGCGAAGCTCACATTCTTTCTGAGCCACAAGTCATTGGTTGTCCACTGTGTGTTGATGGGATGTGTAGAGCGCGTCTTTCCGAATCCGGCCTTACCCTCGCTCCATGCCGAGTCGTCGAATGAAGGCGTTGTCCATGTGAGCGAATCGGGAGCCTCGGTTACATACTTCCAGGATGTAGGTTCCACATCCGCTGTAGTCATTACGGTCTTCGTTGTGCTGACAGAGTAACGATAGAGACCGACATCGACCATCTGGGCACCACCGCCGTTATAGCAGTGTACGGCAATCACGTTCTTCTCGCCTACAGCGATGCTGTTCTTCGCCGCATCGGATATTGCCACATTCTTATACTCTGTTACATAACCGCCACACTCGACTGCAAGAACATTATTGATATATATTTCACAGTCCTCATCGTGACATACCGAGAGAATAAGACTGTCTACCACATGTGCCGAATAGCCTTCGAGGGTAAACTCCTTACGCAACCAGATATCCGATGTTCTCCATGCAGTGGTATTGTAGGTAGGGCTGTTTGAGAACGAGCCATTACCGGTCGACCACGATGAGTCATCAAAATTCTTACTCTTCCATGTAGAAGAGGGTGAGGTTGTTGTGTACTTCCATTGCGCCTGACCATCTTTTGCCGTCGGTATTATCGGCGTTGTGGTGAAGCTTGTAATTTCATCCTGTCCCGATGCGGGAAAGATGTTTGCGCATACTGCAACAAAGAGCATTGCAATACACAGGAACAGATGTTTTTTCATATAATATAATTTTAATTAATCAGTTCAATAGCGTTCAAAAGAGACCACTTTTATCAGTTCAATAGCGTTCAAAAGAGACCACTTTTGCCCACTCCTTGCGCACTTTCTTACGCTTGGGCTTTGCCGCGTAACCAAGTGTTATTATAAGCATCAGACGCTTGTTCTTGGGAATACCCGTAAGTTCCTTAATCTTCTTTTCGTCGAACCACCCGAGTATACACGAACCTATGCCTTCCGACTCGGCTGCAAGTGTCATATACGCCGATGCTATCCCCAAGTCCATCATCGGGAAATCCTTGTCCTTGATACCGCACCCCAAACGCGAGGTTATATTGGTCGATTCGTGGGTAATAAGCACAAGCGCCGAAGCATCTTTTGCAAATTTGTTCATGCCCAGACTTGCCGTTGCAGCCGCAACATCCTTAAGCAGTGCATCCTCGGTTATCACGGTAAAATGCCACGGCTGTCCGTTGCATGCCGATGGCGCTAACCGGGCAGCCTCAACAATGCGTTCGAGTACTTCTCGCTCTATCTTGCGTCTGGGTTCATAGGCGCGGTCGCTCTGACGAGCATTGACAAGTTCAAGGAAATCACTCATAGCACATCAGCGTTTAAGCATACGGGCAATATATTTGCCTATAATGTCAAATTCAATGTTCACTACCGAACCAACTGCCAGGGTATGGAAATTGGTGTTTTCATAAGTGTAAGGGATGATAGCCACGGTAAATGTATCGTCTGTAGGCTCACACACTGTAAGACTCACACCGTTTACACATACAGAACCCTTGTCTACTGTCATATAACCCTTTGCAGCCATTTCATCATCCTTCTTGTAGCGGAAGGTGTAGTACCAGCTACCATCAGCATCGCGCACCTCCACACACTCGGCAGTCTCATCGACATGTCCCTGGACAATATGTCCATCGAGACGACCGTTCATCATCATACTGCGCTCCACGTTCACCTTGTCGCCCACCTTCAGCAGGCCGAGGTTAGAGCGTTCCAGCGTCTCTTTCATCGCAGTAACGGTATATGTATCTTCAGTCAGCTTAACCACAGTAAGGCACACACCATTATGGGAAACGCTCTGATCTATTTTCAATTCACCTACAAACGAGCAGGTAAGCGTCAAATGCAGGTTCTCCTGTTCTTTCACAAGCCCCGTAACGGTGGCAAATTCTTCTACTATTCCGGAAAACATAGTTATCGCAATTTAAAATTTATGCAAACTTACGAAAAATCAGGGAAAAGGAGCTGTTTTTGTTCATAAAAAAATGGTTTTTCATATAAAAAAGCTACATTTGTATCAAAAGCACACGCATATACTATGAATAAGAAACTATCAAATCTTTTAAAATGGTTCACCGAACCTATTGATGAGGAAAAAATAGCACGAAGCAGAAACAACTTCAATCCCGTCATCGAATTAGAAAGAGAACTGGCGCAACAGATATACACCGCGCTACAGGGCAGTGTAGTAGAAGAGGTCCTGCGAAAGACAAAAATAACAAGCCACGACACCTATTGGCGCAGCATCATGGAGGGGCATAGCCTGAAAGTGGAAAAGGAACTTCTGAGCGACCTTTACGACCTCTGCCACGAAGTAAAGGAGAAACTGAAATTCGAAGAAAAGGTCGACTTCTACATCACCGGCAACTCATCCGTCAATGCATTTTCTGTAGCATCTTCGGACGAAGGCGAGCCACATATCGTAAACATAAACTCCGCTCTGTTCGACCTGATGAACCGCGAGGAGCTGAAATTCGTAATAGGACATGAGCTCGGACACATAATAAACAAAGACACCGCTCTTGCCCGCCTCATACAATTTGTATTCCCGGCGCAGACAGCACCACCCGTAAGCCTGCAATACAAGATAAGATTGCACGAACAACTCGCCGAGCTTGTAGCCGACAGATACGGATACATTGCAACCGAAAACCTCGGAGTCTGCGTAACTGCATTCTTCAAACTTGCATCAGGGCTCGATCTTGGAAAGATGAATGTAAGCATCGACACTCTCATTGCCGACAACAATCGCCGCCTGGAATATTTTCTAAAAGACAAAGGCATAAGCCGCGCATCGCACCCCGTCAACCCCATACGCATACAGGCACTGAACCTGTTTGCCACCACCGAGAGCGAAGAGGAACTGAACAGAGGAATGAACGAACTTATATCCATACTGCTGAAGGTGGGCGACAGCGAACTTGACGAACAGTTGGCTCTTTTCATAGCCTCAGCCGGTCTGCTGGTAGCAGGATGCGACAAGGAAATCAACGAAAATGAGCTTGACAACATAATAGAAGTGCTTGCCGGACTAAAAATATTCCCGCGCAAATTCCTCGAAGAGACAGCGCAGGGCGACGTTGGTCAAATCTTCAACGACTCCGTAGGAAACATTTTGAAGATTAACCCCGGAATGCGCGAACCAATGCTCAGTTACATCATAAACATAGTGCTCTCCGACAAGCTCATAAACAAAGAGGAGGTCGAATTCATCTACCAGTTCGGCGACAGCATCGGATTCAGCGAGATTGAAGTTGCAAACGCCATAGCAGAGGCCATCCAACAGAACTACGTTCCAAGCCTCGAATCAATCTGTTGACAGTTTCAGTAGAGTTATAACAGCAGAGGAACGCCGGGCGGCGTTCCTCTGCTGTTGTAAAAAAGACTATATATTCTTTTAGTTTTCAAGATAATAGACCACCGTAGTAACTACTCTTACATGTTTGATATAAGGAGTATTTTCGTCGCGTGCGGTTATTGAGAATGTACCTTGATTGGCATTTCTTATCTTACCCAGACGGCTATCCGAATCCTTTGCAAACTTCTCGGCAGCACTGCGCGCATTTTTCGTAGCCTCCTCAATCATCTCCGGTTTAATGTCATTGAGCGCAGTAAATTCATACGACACACGATACTGGTAATCGTCGCCAACTATGGCAATTCCCTGCTTCATAAGTTCGGCCTGTTCGAGCATCATTTCGCGCACCGCATCCACCTTGTCCGAAGTTACGGTAATCACACTTGTTGCCTTGTAGCGATAAGGGCTGTTGTCCGATGTATATCTGTCGCCCTGCTTGTCGTAGACCGATGGAGGAGAGACACTTATTTCACTCCCGGCAATGCCTTTTGACTTAAGGAAATCAACTATGGCAGCATTCTTACGCGTAATAGCCTCATACATTGCAGCAGGGTCATTACCAGCCTCCTTATAGACCAGCGGCCAGACAACAAGGTCGGCCTTGACATCCCTTTCGGCAAGACCTTTCACACTGACCACACGCTCCCTCTCGATGAAGCGGTCTACCGCACTCTTGGTTATAAAACCCAAAATCACCATACCCAGCGCCAGAATCAGCGCCTCTATTCTATAATTTTTCATTGTTCGTTTTTTTCATCCACTGCAATATTCGCAATTATATTCCAAATATCAAATACAACAAGTGTTAAAATAATCGACAAACACACATACCACCGTAAAAGGCATATCTGCATTAGAGAAGCGTATCAGCGGAACATCGGGAATACCACACAACGGCAAGCGTTCCACGCCCTCCACGATTCCTCGCCCCGAAGCATTCTCGAATTCGTAAGAATAGTTAACCTCAAGCAACAGTTCATTGTCCGCGTCGAGCCTTGCCGACAACATACAGAAACGCCAGCAGGCAGGGTGAAGCCTCGAAAACCCCGAGGCAGAAGCGTACATTGGCACCACCCTCTCATCCGAAGCACCGGGCCGCAACATCGTATAACCGTAAAGCGAAGAGACATAAGGAGCAAGCAAAGAGCAGAAGACCATTTCCTCTTCTGCCCCTACCACTCTTACAGGCCCAAGCATCACATTATTCCCGACACTCTCGACAAACGAAAAGAGCAACACAACAGGGATTCTCTCACGACAACATGCAACCGCACTATACGACGCGACGCGACGCCCTACCCCCTCCTGCGAACACGACAGGAAAGAAAAAGCCACAACCAACAACACACACAGCACCACACGCATAATAACAGCAAGCATACATATAACCTGCAACTACAAACACTTAATACAGCAAAAAAGTTCTATCAAATCAAAAAATATCTTTACACAGTTACCTTTTTATTGTATAACTTTTGCACATCGGGAACACAAAAAAGAGATATAGTTTAGACGGCGATTAAGAAACTGTTTGAATTTTATTGAAAAATAATTCTATATTTGCGATGTTCATTTCGGCTTATTTAACAGAGTTTATCTCCTTCGCACCTCGGCTATTTTCAAGCGAGCTTGAATAGCGCTCGGTTTGTCGTCGATTGAGTCTATTTCGGCATCTTTTCTTTCTTGTTTTTTGGAAATAGCCCGCTATTCCCTGCAAAACAACAAAGAAAATCTACTCAAAATACTTCTCAAATAATTCCGAAATAAAATTCAAATAGTTTCTAAAAAAACACTATATTTGCATCCAAATAATCTTTCGTAAATTCAAATAATCAACTTTATTTTATTTATCATGAGAAAAAATTTACTTTTAACCTCACTCTTGTCGCTGTTTGCCTTTGCAGGCTTCGCACAAGAGACCGCGCAGTGGCCCATCACGCTGACAACAGCAGACGGCCTCCCCGGTGAAAAGATTGTACAGAACTATGTGTACAGATCAAATGTCTACAAACTGGATGAAGCAGTGAACACACTCCGCTTCACCGTTGTCTCTACCAACACCGTCGACGAGCTCACAAGCAACAGCCACGATGGTATCTCAGCCTACAACGGTACCGGTTTCCCCTTCTTTACAATGAGTGAGTTGCGCATCTACGATGGCGACGGCAACCTCGTACCCTACACAGCAACCACCAACGCAGCGCAGATTGGCGACGGTGGCGGTGTTGAGGCACTCAACGACCAGAACGAGCTTACCTACTTCCACAGTACCTACTCAAAAGGAGGTATGCCCCACGCTTACCACTACATCGAACTCGACCTTGAGAAGCCTGTAAGCACTTTCTCTTTCAACTGGAACACACGTTCACGTTATTACAAGAACCTTATCACCTACATGGGTATCACTCCCGGAACAGAGTATCTCCCCTACCTCGATCAGGAATTTACAAAGGGCGAGCAGGTAACCTCTCTTGAGGATCTCAAAGAGGAGGGTGCGCTCTTCATCATCAAAGGTAATGCTCCCGACTATGAGGTTGAAGGCGAGTCAGCACGTACCTGTCTCGGAAACGTATATTTCCACTCACCCTACGGCGCAGCAGAGACAGCATCGGCAGCATCGGCATTCTATCTCATTCCCGATGCAAACAACGAGGATGTCTACAAAATCTGCTGGTTGAACAACAACCACTATGTAATCGCCCCCTCATCAGTATCAGGCAGCACATGGGCACATTGGACAAACGACGAACTCAAAGCAGCTTTCATCTACTTCAATGAGTGCGATGAGACAGAGGGCAACTTCCAGCTCTCAATGAACGAAGGTTCATGGCTTATCGGCGCTGACGCATTGGGTAAGATGAGCATCGTAGAGAACAACGAAGAGAAAATAGCGGAACTTTCACGTCCCACATCATTCTCATGGACAATCTACAAGGCCAACATCAATGGTGCAGCCATCACAGAGCAGTTGCAGACAAGCATCGACGACGCACAGAGACGTCTTGACGAAATCGGTCTCGTTGAGGAAGAGGACAACGGAGAATTCGACGCGCTCACCGAAGCTGTTGCAAAAGCAAACGCGCTTGTTGCTGATCCTGAGGTTCCCGCAGCAAACATCATCTCATGCAAGAGAGAGCTGAATGTGCTCACAGCAGCATACGCAGCCATCACCATCTGGGCATACGTTGACTCAATCGATGCACTCTACGATGCAGCCGACAACGGCGAGATTCTTACATCATCGGCTCCCGACTGGATCGAAGGTTCATACAGCGAAGACGCACTCGACCGCATGCGCATAACAGCCGACGAAGCATTGACAATCATCGACACCTACCAGTCACTTGCCGACATCGACAATACAATATCTGCAATTTACGAAGCTATCGACCAATTCTGGGCATCAGAGGTAAAGAATGTAAAAGACCTCCCCTTCCGTGTAGGAACAACAGAGGACGGACTCCCCGGTACACTCCAGAGCTATGGCGGTTACAAGTGGGAATCACCCCTTTACAACATCACAGAAGAGGTGCAGACACTCCGTTTCACATTCTTCAAGACCAACAACATGGGTGTTTACAGCGGCACAAGCTACGTATTCCCCACATTCGCCGAAATGGAATTCTACGGAGCAGACGGTAAGAAAATTGAGCTTACATCCGAAAACTTCTACGCAAACTCAGTATATATGGTAGAGGGCGGCACAGGCGACAAAGTAGGTTATCCCGCACTTTGCGACGGCGACCTCAACACACACTACCACGCAGTATGGGGCGCAAACCAGAGCCCCGAATACGATGCTAACCCCGACTACTCATTCATCGAGATTACATTCCCCGAGCCCATCAGCTCATTCAAGTATGTACAGTATGGCCGCAAGAACGGTGTGAACACCCCCACCGACTTCGTAGTAGGTCATGCCGAAACAAGATATGAGCCCACAGATGTAGATCTCCCCGACTTCTACAATACACAGCTCGGCGAGAAGATTACAGATCTTTCACAGATTACCGACGACGGTTTCTACACACTCGTTGGTCTTCTCAACTGCGACCCCGTTGACGGCAATGGCGAAGGCTATCCCAAATACTACACCGGCATGATTCCCTACGGCGAAAAGATTGGTGCACCCGCAGTATTCTCTATCCGCAAGACAGAAAACGAGAAATACCTCATCCAGTCATTGGCCGACGGTTACTACTGGAGAAGCACAGAAGAGGCTGACGGTTGGGGCGCTTGTACAGCAACAGCCAACAAGGAGCTTGCAGCAAAGATTGACATCGTACCTGCAAACAACCCCGACCTTGAATCTACATTCGTACTCTACGAATACAGAGACTCAACATACCGCAGCTACAAATACCCCGGCGACACAATCGACACACCCGATGTTCAGTGTCCCTACCTCATCTTCCAGGACTGGGGCAGCAAGTCTGCATCATTCTCTGTTCCCAGCCTCGAAGCCAACGACAAGGACGGCGAGGGCGAATGGTACATCTACAAGGCTACAATGGATAACCCCTACTGCTATTGGCTGAAGTCATTGGTAGAGTCGGCACAGTCTATGGATCTCAAGGTAAGCAACAACCCCGGTTACTACTCAGTTGCATCTGCCGGAGCATTCGCATCAGCACTTGCACAGGCACAGACAGCCATCGAGACAAACGACAATGCAACAGCACAGGTTACACTCCCCATGCTCGAAGCAGCAGTAGCCGCAGCGGAGTCAGCTGAAATCAACCCCATGACAGAGGGCTTCTATGTAATTGAGTCTGCAAACGGCAACTTCCTTGCAAGCACAGGCAAGACAAAGGCTATCTGTACATACTACAACGACTTCGAGACAAACAGCCCCAACTGCAAGAGCCAGTACAGCCTCTGGTGGGCAGACGGTCCTACAGACTACGAGAATGCACCCATCTACTTCAAGTTCCAGTTCATCTCAGCTGCCAACAGCGAGAAGGTACAGCAGTGGTTGGAAGCAGAGACAATCACAGCCGAGCAGGCAGCAAATGCTTACTACATCAAGAGCTGCGAGGTTGGTCAGTATGCCGGAACCAGCGTTGACGGTGCACGTTCACAGGATATCGGTCTCACAGACGAAGCCGAAGAGCCCTACATCGTACGTCCTCAGGGTAAATACAAGTTCGACCTCTGGCACCCCTCACATGGCAATGCCTCTATCCACATGGAAGGCAACAGCGGCGGTAAAGGCGAGTGCGGCGACATTGTTTACTGGTCAGGAGGAGACGTTTCTTCACAGTGGACACTCCACAAGATAAGCGATCCTACCTCTATCGGTGGCACAAAAGCTGACGCAGAAGGCGACGAGGTTGTATCAACAACATACTACACAATCGGCGGCGTAGCAGTATCTGCTCCCGTAAGCGGCATCAACATCGTGAAGACAGTTTACGCTAACGGCGTTGTCAAGACAACTAAGGTTTATATCAAATAAGCGATAGACCATCCGACAAAAAAAGCTCAGCAAAATTGCTGAGCTTTTTTTGTAATCATATATATAATTGAATAAGGAATTATCAAGGGATAAGCAGCGAACTGTCTCCGTAACTAAGGAAGCGGAAATCGTGCGACAGAGCATAGTCGTAAATTTTTCTCCAATCGCCGCTGACAAATGCCGACACAAGCAACAACAGAGTGCTCTTGGGCTGATGGAAATTGGTTACAATAGCTTTGACTATACGGTATTTATATCCCGGAGCAATCATTATGCGCGTGTGGGAGTGAATGCGGTCGAGTCCCTTGCGCAACATATAATCGTGCAAAGCCTGCAACGCTTCAAGCGCAGTGAGCGTATGCTCGCGCTCGTATGGCGTCCACTGGCTGACTGCGAGCTGTTGCTCATCGATATTTTCATTTTCGGCAACAGCCTCACCCAAGAAGTAGAGACTCTCAATCGTGCGCACAGAGGTTGTGCCTACAGCCACTACAGAGGCACCGGCAGCAATGATGCGCGCTATAAGTTCGCGGCTCACCTCGATATACTCTTCGTGCATTTCGTGGTCGGCTATAAGGTCGCTCTTCACAGGCTTGAATGTGCCTGCTCCTACATGCAAGGTTACCTCTTCGCAGATTACCCCCGCATTTTTCAGAGCCTCGAACACTTCGGGGGTAAAGTGCAATCCTGCGGTGGGAGCCGCCACAGAGCCCTTAATCTTAGAATATACAGTCTGATAGGTGCTTTTGTCGCTCTCTTCGGTCCTGCGGTTGAGGTAGGGAGGAATGGGAAGTTCGCCCGCCTTTTCGAGAAGTTCGGCAAAGGTTACACCGCCATCCCAACTGAAACGGACAAGATTGACCGATGCGGGTGCACTTATGCGCTCGGCTGTGAGGGTTACGCTGCGGCCGTCAATATCCACTGTCTGTGTGAGTGTACCGCTCTTCCAACGGTTGGAGTTTCCGACAAGCGCCTGCCACACACAACTTTCAGTCTGCTGGAATATTTGCAGATAGTCGGAGGGAGCCTCAGGTTCGAGACAGAAAATCTCTATCTGTGCCCCTGTCTCCTTGCGAAAGCGCAGTCGCGCCTGAATGACCTTTGTGTTGTTGAAAATCATCAATGCCCCCGCGGGTATATGCTTCGGCAGATTGCCGAACGTATCCTCACTTACAACACCCTTGTTGTATAAGAGCAATTTTGAACTATCGCGCTTGGCAAGCGGATATTTTGCAATACGTTCATCCGGCAGAGGGTAATCGTACTCTGCAATTTCTATATTTTTTACTTTATCCATCATCTTCGTTCTTTCGTTTCTTAACTACTTTGTAACCGTATATGTTCCGGCACCATACTCCTGAGATTCACACTCTCCCGGAAGAGTTACTGACGCTGTTGCGCCATCGGGGACTGTAAATGTCCACACCCATTTTTCACCTTCGTATCTCCATGCGCTCTTTATAAGACCGGCAGCCGAGTTATACTCCGCCTCAACGTAGCCCAAACGTCTGTCGGGAATTGGACGCATTATTATATGTTTGAAGCCTGGCGCAGCAGGGTCGCAAGATATGCCGGCAACACTCTCCCAAATCCATTCACAAACACATCCGTAGGCATAGTGATTGAAACTGTTCATACCACGAGGTCCCATTCCTTTATCTGCCATATAACTGTTCCATCGTTCCCAAATAGTTGTGGCACCATTGTCTACCGAGTAGAGCCAACTGGGGTTCTTGCGTTGGAAAAGGAGTTCGTAGGCAATATCATGCATGCCATTCTCTGTAAGAGTAGCCATAAGGATGGATGTACCAAGGAAGCCGGTCTGCAGACAGTTATCATGGTCGGCAAAATTCTTTCTGAGTCGTTTAATCATATTCTCTTTAGCCTCACCCT
>JAFYLO010000189.1 GCA_017557045.1 Bacteroidaceae bacterium
CGGTCGCTTTTTGTTTTATTTCGGCATCTTCTTCATTTTTACTCTGTTGCAACACAAAGGTTGCGCCATCGTAAAAATAAACAATATACTCGAAATAAACTCAAAAATCGCCTCGAAATAATTTATAGAACCACCCTTAAAACGGTTTATATTTGTACACATTTGGCGCAACTGTGCAAAATCTCTGCACTGTTGCGCCTTTTCTTTGCATTGTAAATGAAAAATGCATATAAAAGGCTCTATGAATGGTATGAATGACATATCTGAAAAATACCGACTATCTTTACGACAGAAAAGAAATAAAACCTGAAAAACACTTTTAATATGATGAAGAAAAAAGTAACATCCAAAGTAGCAGAACAGTTCAGAACTCTTTATTCACAGCTTGCAAAGGGCGAGAATGATGGCAGTATTGACAAACAAGCGATATGCATGGAATTGTATAGATTGAAAGATGAGTACGATGTCAAGGACAGAGTGTTCGAGAAGGGCGGCAAAAAGGGTGTTGCAGATATTACAGGCCGAGTGCTTGTACCAGCCATTTATTGCGGGATAAGTGAGACTTATGACTATTCTTATAACGAACAGCAGCCAAGACCGGTTTATGACAATAAAGGCAAGCAGGCTCTTGTCAAGTGCGATGGGACAGGATGTCAGCTAAGCGATTTCGAGTATGACGGGATAAGTCTCCTCTGCGGCAGTCCATCGTATTTCATCTGCGGCAAGAGAGACGATGATGGAAAGATGTTTTATGGTGTCCTCGACAAGGAAGGCAACACTCTTGTACCATGTGAGATGATTCACATCGACATGATGTTCAATGGATACTCTTTGTTGTACGCAGACGGCAAGATAGGTGCCTTGAGTATCGATGGAAAGTACATTGCACCGCAATTCGATGAACTGGAAAACGAGGATGTAGATTTTCTGCGCGGCCGCAAGGGAAATTCATGGGGTTACGTTGACAACGATGGTGAGTTTATAGATGATTAGCCGTTGGAAAGAGGACGCAGAGTAGTATATGTCGAGGGTGACGGTTCTCCGATCAATCCATTATATCAGGGAAAATAGATTACTAATAGTTTAAAATTGGTTTATATGCAGAAAATTAAAATGTTACCGACAGATGAAGTAGTGAAGCGCATTGATGAGATTCTTGGCAGGCTTCACAAGATATGGGCACATGAGGATGGTACCGTTGAAGAGGCAAATGTCCTTTACGATGAATTCTGTTCAATCAAGAAGGAGTACGAGCTTGGCGATATTGTAATAGAAGAAGATGGCAGGCTGGGGCTGATGGATATTGCAGGCAGAATAACCGTGCCTCCTATCTATAAGGACTTTTCCGAGACCTACTCCTACGATATCGAGGCAACGAAGAGACCTATACCGGCTTGTAACTTCGACAACAAGTATGCCCTTGTAGCAGCCGATGGTAAAGGCACCCCTCTGTGCGGCTTCGAGTATGACATGATACATTTCATGCAGTGTAGTTACAATCTCTACCGGTGCATAAAGAATGTTGATGGTGAAGATATCTACGGAGTGCTCGACGACAAAGGGCATCTAATAGTTCCATGCGAAATGGATATGGTGAACCCCATCAGTAATAATTATGCTTGCCTTTTCAAAGACAGGATGGGGGCGGTGATGATAGATGGCAGCTACTTCGAACCTGTGTACGACGATGTCTACGAGAAAGAGGGATTCCTTTGGGCTGCTATAGGCGCGAAGATAGGTTTTCTGAACAAGAAAGGAGAGATTGTATCCGTGGAGGATGCCGCACAGCTTGGCGAGGAGGATCTGGTTGCTTGTTACAATTATTGATTACGCATATATGAGAAAAGGACTTGACGAAACAACTGTAGAGAAGAACAGAAGTGAGATTATTGCCTTGTTGAAGAGCACACAGCGCAAGGGCATTGACAAGGTGCTGCAATACCTCGACGGGGTGGGCTTCTACCATGCTCCTTCGTCCATAGACCGTCACCACAACTGGTACGGCGGACTTGCACAGCACTCTTTGGGTGTCTGCCGCAAGGCATTGGCGAAGAGTGCTCAGACCGACAGGGACAGCGTAGTGATAGTGTCGCTGCTGCACGACATCTGCAAGGCTGCAAGGCTCTACTACGGCAGCGACGGACGCATACATCGCCGCAGCCTCAGGGTGAAGGGCCATGGTTCGCGGTCGGTATTCCTTCTGCGCAGGGAGGGACTTGAGCTTACAAGGGAAGAGCGCTTGGCAATACGCTGGCACATGGGCACGAGGCACGCGGCTCCTGACGAGGCGGCAGATGCATACGATGCAAGGCACTCGCGGCTGTGGGGCATATTGCGCGGCAGCGACAAGCGCGACGCGGGAGAGGGAAAACGTATTTGGTATTAGTCTGACAGAAAACAGGTGAATATATGAGGAAATTACGCATCAACAAGAACATGCATGCCAAGAAGGCTGCTGCACTGGCAAACGCCGTTACTGGTGAGGGTACTATAATCACAGCACTGGAGAATATTGTCTCCGTCGCAGGCGACAGCGAGCTCGACGAGGAGACATTAAGTGCTGTCTCGGGGCAGTTTGCTATGCTCGAGGAACGTCTCTCCCTTACAAGGATGCAGGCGCTGGTAGTGGCAATGCTCATCGACAGCGGCCGCTTTCTGGATACTCATGAGATGGCGAGGTATCTCGGGATAAGGAACATACGCATGCTCACATATATGAATGAGATTGATCAGTTGCTGCAGCGCCGTATCATACGCTACAAGAGAACCAATTTCGACAAGGGCTATCTCATCCGCCGCGAGGCGCTTGATGCCTATCTTGCCGACAAGGAGTATGCTCCGCAGCCACGCAAAGGCATCTCGATGAGTGATTTCGTGGATGCTTCGAACGAACTTATAGACGACTATATCGACGACGAAGTGTCGCACGAGGAACTCGAGGAGAACATCTGCGAACTGGTAAGGAACAACAGTTCCCTTCTGATTTGCAAGAAAATGGAAAATCTCAATGCCAACGAAATGATTCTTTTCCTCTTCTGCTTGTGCAAGTATGTCTACGAGGGCGACCTTAATGTTATAGGCCTCGAGTATGGCAGGTTGTTCGAAAAGGGGGCATTGGCAAGTCTGCAGCGCAATATACTGCGCCGCACCGGTCCGCTGTTCACCGAGAAACTTCTGGGCGATGCCTTTTCGCAGGACTTTGCGTCGCGCGAGACGGTGAGCATATCGGAGGAGGTGCGCACCTTCGTAGAGAAGGAAATGGATATCTCCTGGAAGAATGCAGACCTCTCGTATATGAAGGACCTGCTCGTTGCCGGGGATATTGTGCACAAGGATATGTTCTACAATGCCGAGGAACGTGTGTCAATAGACAAGCTGTGCGAGATGCTCAGTCAGGAGAATTTCGAGAATATACAGCAACGTTTGAAAGAGTGCGGAATGCGTAGCGGCTTCGCTTGTCTTTTCTACGGTGCACCCGGCACAGGAAAGACCGAGACTGTGCTGCAGCTGGCGCGTCTCACCGGGCGCAGCATAATGCAGGTGAACATTGCCGGCATCAAGGACAAGTATGTAGGCGAGAGCGAGAAGAACATCAGGGCGATATTCCGTCGCTACCGCACCTGCTGCGACAACAGCGAACTGAAGCCCATACTGCTCTTCAACGAGGCCGATGCGATCATCAGCAAGCGCAGCGCCGATGTAAGCCGTGCGGTAGACAAGATGGAGAATGCTATGCAGAACATCATTCTCGAAGAGATGGAGAAGCTCGATGGCATACTCATTGCCACCACTAACCTCACTGCGAACATGGACAAGGCCTTTGAGCGTCGTTTCATATACAAAATCGAGTTCCACAAACCCGAAGCTGTCGTAAAAGAGCGCATATGGATGTCAATGATAGGCGACCTTGCACCAGAAATTGCCAACAGGCTTGCAAGCGAATTTGACCTCAGCGGCGGACAAATAGAGAATGTGACACGCAAGCAGTTTGTCGACCAGATTCTTTATGGAGAGGAACCCACACTTACCAAGTTGCGCGAATACTGCAATCAGGAATGCATAAAGAATACCGAAAATGCATGGAATCATTCGAGAATTGGCTTTTGATTAGAATTTATAACCATTCATTGTTTAACTTTTAATACTTTACAATCATGACAAAAAATCCTTATGTAGTTACTTACACTTTAGGCTCGACAAGATGTACAAGAACTCTTATGCTTTATGGCGGAACAGAGAGTGAGGCCATGCAGGAGTTACGCAGAATCCACTCGACGAACGGTCACGACCCTGTGATTTTACGCATAGTGAAAGGGTAATAATCTATTTAGTATGGTAGTAAAATCTCATACACAACTATAAGTTGCCAATTCAACTGATGGGGAAACTGCTTTGCTGAATATAGTTCATAAAGCAAACACAGATGGCCGGCACAAATTATAGTAAGAGTGTTAGGACCACATGAAAGTCATTTCCCTGATTCCGGTTCTGAATGTCGTGGGTTTGAATCCCACCGGGATTACTGGAAAAACAAGGGCGATCACCACTGATTGCCCTTGTCTTAATATAATGTATTGTCATGTGCATTTCTGTGTCTCTTCGCGTTTGCAACGCGAAGGAGTGAGTATAAGCATCTGTGATGCGCTTAAAAAAACTATTGTGAATCTTAGGTGTGAACGCATTGTAAATGCTGATAATCAAAGCATCCGCATTGCAAATGCGGGTGGACAGCCAGCCAATCGTGGCTATCCTTGACATATTTCGTTGAAAATCAGCATTGTAAGTGTGTTTTAGTAGCAGAGCGTGTGTGTGTTGCCTGCAAAATAACTCTGAAAATATTGCTTGAAATTCGTTACTTGTAGCTATATTTGCCTACAAGTTAACCGAAAATGTTTGAGAATGTTAGAGGATTATGGCAACATTGAAAGCGATTATTCGGCCGTCAGATAAAAGGTTTGATGGCAGTAAAGATTCGCATTATACATCAGAGAAAGGTAAAGGAGATTCTGAGTTTCAAACATTGTGCAGATTTATAAAATCATGTTGATGGTAAGATTTTGAGGTAACATGCTTAACTTAAGAAAAGACATTGTAAGGCCTAATTTACAGGAATACAAAATAACTGTATATGATATACAAAAAGTAGAACAATATAAGAAGGATTATAAAAAGGAAAAAGAAGAATTTGAGAGAATTTTATCGTATTTATCAATAACCTTGTACGCTCTCTTGATTTTCTTATTAGCATATATTGAAGCAGAAGGAAATATTTTAAAGTCATTAGGCGTTTTTTTTATATACGGTTTTGTAAGTTGTTTTGCAGGGATTGGTTTCCTTGTTATTTCGATAATACGTGTTATTATAGCATTATTAATATCGCCTTTAAAACCAAAAGAAAAACATTATTACAAGGAAGAAAGCGTGAAGCAATACGATAAAGCTATAAAAAAATATGAGGAAAAACTAACAAGAATACGAAGTAGATTTCCGGGTATAGAAAAAATATTTTACAACGAACCTAAATTGACGCTTCAAATAATCAACTTGTTAAGCGAAGAAATAAAAAGACTATTGACGGAGAGTAATAAACGAGAGAATAAAGAATGGTGGATAAATCTAACACCGCGTGATTTCGAAATAGAAGTTTCTAATTACTTCTACAATAACGGATATTTTACAGAGTTAACCCCGCAAAGTAATGATGGCGGCGTAGATGTAATAGCGAGATCATTTGATGAGACCATCTACATACAATGCAAGCACTATAAGTCGCCTGTTTCGGTTGGGTGCGTTAGGGAATTAAAAGGAGTGATGGTTAGTGATGGGGTAAAAAAAGGATGTTTAGCTTGTTTGTACGGTGGAACGGAAGGGTGTAAGGATTTTGCTAAAAGAAATAATATCCAGATATTGACATTAAGCGATTTTGCTAATGAAACATTTAAAATACGCTCTTATCCAATGTTAAATTTGGATAAAATAGAACAATGCAGTCATTTTGTAAATTACACTGATTATAGTATATACGTTGAATTATTTGATAATGTTGATGACGCGAAAAATATATGCGCAAATAACGCAAATTATGCAATAGTGTATTTTGGAAGTGTGTATATTGTGGTCAAGGCAGAAAATCATAAACTTAAAAAAATAAGAGAACTGATAGTTTGGCCACAACAACAAAAAAATACCGATATTGTATATCAATATAGATCTAAAGAAAATCGCAAGAATTATTATTACAAACGATACAGATAGACAAAGTACTTTGCGTGTTGTCTGCAAAATAATATCGTGATTTTATAAAACTGGTTTAATGATTGCATCAATCATTGCGTAGTTGTGTTGCCTTTCTGTTATGGCGGCAAAGAAAAGCCTGCACCAATAAGAGATTTGCCATTGATATATATGTACAGACGAGTTTGAATCCCACCGGAATCACTGGAAAAACAAGGGCAATCACCACTGATTGCCCTTGTTTTAATATAATGTATTGTCATGTGCATTTCTGTGTCTCTTCGCGTTTGCAACGCGAAGGAGTGAGTATAAGCATCTGTGATGCGCTTAAAAAAGAACTGTTGTGAATCGTAGGTGTGAACGCATTGTAAATGCTGATACTCAAAGCATCCGCATTGCAAATGCGGATGGATAGCAAAACAAAAAGGAAGAACTCTCAAGTAAACTTGGATTTTCTTCCTTTTTTGTGCGGAAAGAGTGGGATTGGCTTTGCCCATCCCTACGCTGCCGCGGGCATCCTTGCACAGAATAAAAAGGAAGAACTCTCTGTGGGTAAACTTGGATTTTTCTTCCTTTTTATTCTGTGCGGAAAGAGTGGGATTCAAACCCACGGTACGGTAGAACCGTACGCCGGATTTCGAGTCCGGTCCATTCGATCACTCTGGCATCTTTCCTTTTTTGCGCGGCAAAGGTAATATTTATTTGGAATAAATTATGCTTTTGGGCAAATTTATTTTGACATTCACAGAAAATACACTCGGCTTGCTTTTTGGCATTCGCCGAAAATAGGCTTCGCCTCGGCATAAAAAATAAATTGGAATTTATTTTGTTCTACTCTCGGCTTGCACTATTTTTGCAGAGGTTTTTTTAAAAAAGATTTATAGGTAATATATGAAAAAGATAAGAGCTGCCATCGTTGGATATGGCAATATTGGAAAGTATGCTTTGCAGGCTTTGGAGAGTGCACCCGATTTTGAGGTTGCCGGTGTTGTGCGTCGTGCCGGTGCCGAGAATAAACCTGCTGAGCTCGAAAAGTATCCTGTTGTTAAGGAGATAAGTGAGCTTGAGGATGTGGATGTCGCTATTCTCTCTACACCTACAAGAAGTGTTGAGGAGTATGCAAAGCAGATTCTCGAAGCGGGTATAAATACTGTCGACAGTTTCGATATTCATTCACAGATTGTACCCTTGCGTCGTTCACTCGACGAGAGTGCAAAGAAGGGTGGTGCGGTCTCTGTTATTTCGGCAGGATGGGACCCCGGAAGCGACTCTGTGGTAAGAACGCTGTTGCAGGCTATTGCTCCCAATGGTATCACTTACACCAATTTCGGCCCTGGCATGAGCATGGGACACACTGTGGCTGTTAAGGCTGTCGAGGGTGTTCAGGCTGCTTTGTCAATGACTATTCCTACCGGTACCGGTATTCACCGCCGCATGGTGTATATCGAGGTGAAGGAGGGATACGATTTCGAGAAGGTTGCTGCTGCTATCAAGGCTGATGCTTACTTTGTGAATGACGAAACACATGTTATTCAGGTGCCTTGCGTGAACGAACTTCTTGATATGGGACACGGTGTAAACCTTACACGCAAAGGTGTGTCGGGTACTACTCAGAATCAGTTGTTCGAGTTCAATATGCGCATAAACAATCCTGCTCTCACCGGTCAGGTGCTTGTGTGTGCAGCGCGTGCCACCATGAGACAGCAGCCCGGTTGTTACACCATGATTGAGATTCCTGTAATCGACCTGTTGTGTGGCGACCGCGAGGAGCATATTGCTCATTTGGTATAAGAAACTGTATAAGTTCAAGCGGGACATCTTTTCAGAAAAGATGTC
>JAFYLO010000190.1 GCA_017557045.1 Bacteroidaceae bacterium
GAGGGATGGAAATAAATATTCCATAGAAGAGGTTGGTTAACCTCCGCCTTCCTTTACTTCGGTTAAACATATTTTTCCTTCTTCACTTTGCAAATGTAGTAATTATATATTGTATAATTTTTCATTGTGCAAATCTAAGGTATCCAAGAGGGAGAGTTGTTTCCTTGTTTTTAAAGACGGAGGAGTTACAAAACATCAGCAGAATAAAAATTTACCGGACAGTAATAATTCAAAACTATTTTTTTACAGGGTCGCAGGTGAGACCTACGCCGAGCTTTTTGAAAATCTTTTGGTCTACCTCGCTGAGCATCACCGTTGAGTGTATCTGGCAACCGTTCAGTTTGGGCAACTGGTCGATTGCCTTGCGGCAATTTTCGTCGCGGTTGCTGAGCAGGGAGATTGCCACAAGCACCTCATCGGTGTGCAGACGGGGATTCTTTCCATGCAGATACTCCACCTTTGTCTTCTGAATGGGAGAGATAAGCTCTTCGGGAATCAGTTTCACTTCATGCGGTATCCCAGCCAAGTGTTTGAGTGCATTCAGCAACAACGCTGCACTGGGGCCTAAGAGAGAACTTGAACGGGAGGTTATTATCGTGCCGTCAGAGAGTTCGATTGCAGCTGCCGAAACACCCGAGAATTCCTTACGTTCATGCGCCGCAACGGTTGTCCTGCGGTAATCGGTCGTCAGTTTCGCCTGCTTCATTATGAGGGCTATCTTGTTCACCTCATTTTCGTTGCCACCCGTCTTTGCAAGGTCGCACAAGGCATAATAGTAGCGTCTGATTATTTCGTCGCGTGCGGCATTGCAACACACATCCTCGTCGTTCATGCAGAAGCCTATCATGTTTACTCCCATGTCTGTAGGGGATTTATATGGGCTTTCGCCATATATGCCTTCGAAGAGAGCGTTAAGGACAGGGAAAATCTCAATATCTCTGTTGTAATTTACTGCAATCTCGCCGTATGTCTCCAAATGGAAAGGGTCTATCATGTTTACATCGTTGAGGTCGGCAGTCGCTGCTTCGTATGCCATATTCAACGGATGCTTCAGGGGGAGACTCCACACGGGGAAGGTCTCGAACTTCGCGTATCCCGCCTTTATTCCACGCTTGTTTTCGTGATAGAGCTGACTGAGACAGACTGCCATCTTTCCGCTGCCGGGACCGGGAGCGGTTACAACCACCAACGGACGCGTAGTCTCCACATAGTCGTTCTTTCCGAAGCCCTCGTCGGAGTCTATAAGTGCCACATTGTTGGGATAGCCCTCTATTGTATAATGGTAATAAACCTTTATACCCAAACGCTCCAGGCGTATTCTGTAAGCATCTGCACTCGACTGGCCATTGTAGTGGGTTACAACGACGCTGCTTACGTAGAGCCCCACCTTCTCAAACTCGTCGCGCAGACGCAGGACATCCTCATTGTATGTGATTCCCAAGTCGCTCCTCATCTTGTTTTTTTCAATATCGAGGGCACTGATTACAAACACAACTTCCGCACAGTCACTGAGTTGCATGAGCATCTGCAATTTCGAATCGGGTTTAAAGCCGGGCAACACACGGCTTGCGTGGTTGTCATCAAACAATTTACCTCCAAATTCGAGGTAAAGTTTATCGCCGAACTGAGCTATGCGCTCTTTGATACGTTCGGACTGTATCTTGAGATATTTCTCGTTATCGAATCCTGTTTTCATACGGAATACAAAAATAACACTTCTTGATTAAATCAAGAAAAAATGTTCCGAATATTTTCATACAAACAGACAGAGCAGGCGGTCGCCTGCTCTGTCTGTTTGTGTATCAATTATTGGGCACCGGAGTACCTATCGGATAGAAATTCACTAAGTTGAGGTCGAATATAAGTGTCGAATATGGCGGGATTCCGCTTACATCCTGACGCTCGCCGTAACCGAGGGCGGCGGGAACATATATGCGCCACACATCACCCTTCGCCATGTGCGTCATGGCGGTTGTCCAGCCGCGCACGCAACCCGATAGGTTGAGTTTGCTGGGTACATTCACCTCAGGGTCCAACTGACCAAGATAGGACTCGTCGAAGATTGCACCATCGGGATAGGTCTTAGAGGGGATAAGGCGGCCGCGGTAGTTCACAAGCACAGTATCGGAGTATGAGGGCGATTCTGTGCCGTCGCCCTGACTGATAACCTTGCAATAGACATAATACTGATTACCCCACTGCAATGTATCATTTATTCCATAAGCAAGATATACTCTCCAATCGCCCGATTCATTGGCGCGTGCCACCTCTGCGATAGAGTCAATATACTCGCTGTTGCGCACCGACCAGTTGGCATATTCGCCGGCCTCCTCGGTCTCGTCGCAAGAGACGAGGCCAAGGAATGCAACGAACAAAAAGAGCGAATATATCTTTAAATACTTCATCGGTTATGAAAGTTTTTTGAGAACGCTGGTGATGCTTACCTTGTCCTGCAACATCTCGCGCAGGTCGGCAATAGCCACACGCTTCTGCTCCATTGTGTCGCGGTCGCGCAGGGTAACCATGTTATCCTCAAGAGTCTGGTGATCCACTGTTACGCAGTAGGGAGTACCGATGGCATCCATACGGCGGTAACGCTTGCCGATAGAGTCCTTCTCCTCGTAATAACAGTTGAAGCTGAACTTAAGTTCGTTCATAATTTCGCGTGCCTTTTCGGGCAGGCCATCCTTCTTCACAAGGGGAAGCACTGCGAGCTTCACAGGTGCGAGGGCTGCGGGCAATTTGAGTACCACGCGTGTCTCACCGTTGGAAACAGTCTCCTCTGTGTACGCTGCACACATTACGCTGAGGAACATACGGTCAACACCGATAGAGGTCTCGATGACATAGGGAGTGTAGCTCTCGTTGAGTTCGGGGTCGAAGTATTTGATGTTCTTTCCGCAATACTTCTCGTGCTGGCTGAGGTCGAAGTTGGTACGTGAGTGGATACCCTCTACCTCCTTGAAGCCGAAGGGCATCTTGAACTCGATGTCCGTAGCTGCGTTTGCATAGTGGGCGAGTTTCTCGTGGTCGTGGTATCTGTACATTGCATCGCCGAAGCCGAGGGCCTTGTGCCATTTGAGACGGAAAGCCTTCCAGTGCTCGAACCACTCCATCTCTTTACCGGGCTGCACGAAGAACTGCATCTCCATCTGCTCGAACTCTCTCATTCTGAAGATGAACTGACGAGCCACAATCTCGTTGCGGAACGCCTTACCGATCTGTGCAATTCCGAAGGGGATACGCATACGGCCGGTCTTCTGCACATTAAGGTAGTTCACGAAGATACCCTGTGCAGTTTCGGGACGGAGATACACCTTCATTGCACCGTCGGCTGTAGAGCCCATTTCTGTAGAGAACATAAGGTTGAACTGACGCACCTCTGTCCAGTTGCGTGTACCTGAAATGGGGCAGGCAATCTCCTCGTCAACTATAATCTGACGAAGTTCCTCAAGGTCTACATTGTTCATTGCAACAGAGAAACGCTCGTGGAGAGCATCGCGCTTAGCCTTTTCGGCAAGCACTTTGGGATTTGTCTGGCAGAACATTTCGCGGTCAAACGACTCGCCGAAGCGCTTGGCAGCCTTAGCTACCTCCTTTTCTATCTTCTCGTCGTACTTTGCAATCTGCTCTTCGATAAGAACATCTGCTCTGTAGCGTTTCTTTGAATCGCGGTTGTCGATCAAGGGATCGTTGAAAGCATCAACGTGACCTGAAGCCTTCCAGATTGTGGGGTGCATGAAGATTGCAGAATCTATACCCACGATATTATCGTGCAGCAGCACCATGCTCTGCCACCAATAGGTCTTTATATTGTTTTTCAACTCCACACCCATCTGTCCATAGTCGTACACAGCACCGAGGCCGTCGTAAATATCACTTGAGGGGAATACAAAACCGTACTCCTTGCAGTGGGCTACCACTTTCTTAAATACATCGTCTTGAGCCATCTTTCTTTATATTTTTTTGATTTGTTTTTAACAAAAATGGATTTACTCACAAATACTTCTGTGCAAAATCCGAAAAGTTTGCGCAAAGTAAATCATTTTTTCCGAAATATCCCCAATTGTATGCTAAATAATTGAGGGTGGTTCTATAAGAATGGAATAATTTAGAAGCCCTTGCGTTCATACATTGCCCTTGCGGGCTACGCTTTATAATGTCGCCCCTTCGGGGCTTTTAGTTCCTGTCCTCGTTTTTTGTGGGGTCGCGGACTATATGCTATAAGTTAACATCTATGCCTGCCACAAAAAGGCGTTCAGGGTCAAAGAAGCAAGCGCAACTGCTTGTGAGATAGCGCAAGTCGGGTTTCAGACGGCCTTTGAACACTCTGCGACCGTTGACAACAAGTGTAACCTTTTTGCTGAAATCGACCATATCCGGCGACAGGTAGAGTGTAAATTTACCTTTTGCGACGGGTGAGGTTGTTGTCTGCTGCTTTACAGGGATTCCCCATCGCGGCTCGCGTTGCTGTGCAACGTACTGCACGCGTTGCAGTGTGATGTTTATCTCGTTGCCGGTGATGGTCATTTCGTAGCGTGTGCGCTCGTTGCCACCGGTGGTGTCGCGTTCGTGGACTTCGATGTTGTAGAATCCTTTGCGGTAGCGTCCATTCATGGGGAAGTCCTCCCAAATGAAGTGGTGCGGGCGGGGCGAACGGGCAAATTTACGCATCCACGGTGTGGTGGGGCTGTAGTCGATATGGTGTCCGCGGCGGGGGATAAGCTGCACATTGTGGCGATACTCATCGGGGTAGCGGCTTTGCAGGCTGTCCAGAAGTTCGCCCGCACGGCGAGTAAGGAGACTGCGGCCGAACATGTGGTCCTCTGCACCGGTAAGCAATGAGAAGCCTATGTGCCCCAAATTCTCTACCGGCGCATTTTCAATGATTTCGCCTCCCGCCATCGGGCCTGCTGCCGCCAAATAATCGGCATAGAAGGCTGCGAGACGCTGACTGCCGTACCCGCCCTCGGATATGCCGAAAAGATAGATGCGGTTGGCATCCACACTTCCGCCGGCAAGAAGCCGGCGCAGCAGGCGTTCCCATATATATTGCTTGCCCTGCTGGTACCATCTGTAGTGCTTCTCGGTGGGTATTTGGGGGATGAAATAGAGCGATGGAGCATCGTCGAAGCGTTTGCAGAGTATGTATCCTGTAGAAAATTCGTGTGTCTTAGGGCCGGAACCGTGCAGATAGAGCATGAAGGGCCATCCGCCATCGGGACGCTCGCCTTTGGTGCCGAAGTAGAAGGGCATGAGGGTGTCACCCTCCAATATGTGCGGCAGATGCCAATATAGGGTGTCGGCATTGGTCAGGGGACGGATGGGCGGGAGCGTCTCCTCGCGGAGAGCTCTGTTTGCCCGGCACCATGCCTGCCATACTGTGTCTTTGTATTGTTCTGCTTTTGCACGCTTTATGCGGCCGGAGGGGGCTTGCGACGGCTCTTTCCCTTGCAGGATGGTTGTAAAATACTGTTCTATAGCAAATGTATCCTGCGCTTGCATTGCTGTTGGCAGAATGAGGAGCATTGAGAGTGTAAAGAGGAGTTTTTTCATAATTGTGGTAAGTTCGGTGTATATTCGAAATTAGCCTCAAATATAGAAACATTTTCTAATAAAATTCAAACAACTTCTAAAAACAGGGCTGTTTTTGCTCTATTTTCGGAAAAAACATTATTTTTGCAGAAATAAACATCAAGACAGCATCTGCTGCCACATATAGCTATGAGCGACAAGAGAACGGAAGATAATCAGGAAGAGTTCGACAACAATCAGTACGAAGAAGAATCGGGTGCGACCGAATCGCACTCAAATTATGTGCCGGGCACACACAAACTGACGGGTATGTACAAGACATGGTTCCTCGACTATGCCTCGTATGTTATACTCGAACGTGCCGTGCCCCACCTTAACGATGGTCTGAAGCCTGTGCAGCGCCGCATACTCCACGCGATGAAGCAACTCGACGACGGACGATACAACAAGGTTGCCAACATCGTGGGACACACAATGCAGTATCACCCACACGGCGATGCGTCCATAGGCGGTGCTCTTGTGCAATTGGGACAGAAGGATCTGCTCATCGACTGTCAGGGTAACTGGGGTAACATCCTCACCGGCGACTCGGCTGCTGCGCCGCGATACATAGAGGCCCGTCTGTCGAAGTTTGCCAACGAGGTAATCTTCAATCCCAAGACAACAAACTGGAAACTGTCGTACGACGGCCGCAACAAGGAGCCTATCACTCTGCCTGTAAAATTCCCACTGCTGTTGGCTCAGGGAGTAGAGGGTATTGCCGTAGGTCTATCCTCGCGCATACTGCCGCACAACTTCAATGAGATATGCGACGCTGCAGTTGCCTACCTCAACGACGAGCCTTTCGAGCTGTATCCCGACTTCCAGACAGGCGGCAGCATTGATGTATCGCGCTATCAGGACGGTAACCGCACAGGTCGTGTGCGCATAAGGGCGAAAATTTCGAAGCTGGAGGACGGAAAGACACTCTCCATCACCGAAATTCCTTACGGAAAGACTACCCCTGTAATAATTGACAGCATACTGAAGGCCATAGACAATGGCAAGATAAAGGTGCGCAAGGTGGACGACAACACCTCGGACAAGGTGGAGATTCTTGTGCATCTCGCTCCCGGCGTATCATCGGACAAGACAATTGATGCCCTATACGCTTTCACCGACTGCGAAATTACCATCACTCCCTGCTGCTGCGTCATCGACAACCACACACCGGTGTTCCTCACCGTAAGCGACATACTGCGCCGTTCGGTGGACAACACAATGGAACTGCTGCGACAGGAACTGCTCATACGCAAAGAGGAGTTACAGGAACAGTTGCACTTTGCATCGCTCGAACGTATCTTCATAGAAGAGCGCATATACAAGGACAAGGAATTCGAGCAGGCTAAGGACATGGACACTGCACTCGCACACATCGACCTGCGCCTGATGCCCTACAAGGAGAGCTTCATACGCGAAATTACCCGCGACGACCTTATGCGTCTGATGGAGATAAAGATGGCACGCATCCTGCGCTTCAACAAGGACAAGGCCGAGGAACTTATCGCACGCATCAAGGAGGATATTGCAGAAATCGACAAGAAGCTGGGCGACATGGTGGGAGTAACCATAAAATGGTACACCATGCTAAAGGAGAAATATGGTGCAAACTTCCCGCGCAACACCGAAATACGCAACCTCGACACCATCGTCGCCGCTAAAGTGGTAGAGGCCAACCAAAAGCTATACATAGACCGCGCAGAAGGTTTCATAGGTACTTCGCTGAAGAAAGAGGAGTTTGTTACCAACTGTTCGGACATAGACGACATAATACTATTCTACCGCGACGGAAAATACAAGATTGTAAAGGTGAGCGAGAAGCTCTTTGTGGGCACAAACATCATACATATAGATGTGTTCAAGAAGAACGACAAGCGCACAATTTACAATGCTGTCTACCGCGACGGAAAGAAGGGCATACACTACATAAAGCGTTTCGCTGCCACAGGAATGACACGCGACAAAGAGTATGACCTCACACAAGGCACACCCGGCTCAAAGGTAGAGTACCTGTCGGCCAACCCCAACGGCGAGGCTGAGGTAATAAAGGTTACACTGAAGCCCAATCCCCGTCTGCGCAACAACATAATAGAGAAGGACTTCAGCACAATAGCCATAAAGGGACGCCAGTCAATGGGCAATATACTCACAAAGAACGAGGTGCAGCGCATCACACTGAAGCGCCACGGAGTATCAACCCTCGGCGGACGCGAAGTGTGGTTCGACCGCGACATACTGCGCATAAACTTCGACAACCACGGCGAATATCTCGGTGAATTCCACGGCGAAGAGCAGATTGTTGTAATAAGGGAGAACGGAGAGTTCTACCTCTCGCCCATCGACCTGAACAACCACTACGAAGAGGATATTCTGAGAATAGAGAAGTACGATCCCTCGAAAGTGTGGACAGCAATTCTCTACGATGCTTCGCAGCAGAATCTGCCATACGTAAAGCGCTTCACGCTCGATGCAACGGCCAAGAAGCAGAACTGCTTGGGCGACAACAAGGAGAGCAAGTTGATATGGTTCAGCGACACCCCCTATCCGCGCGTACAGGTGATGTTCGGCGGCGCCGATGCTTTCCGCGAACCGTTGGTGCTGGAGCTTGACGAATTTATTGGCACCAAGAGTTTCAAGGCTCGCGGCAAACGCCTCACACAGCACACCATTGACGAGATTATAGAGCTTGAACCCACACGCCACCCTGCTCCACCCGCACTGCCCGAACCGATAGAGAGCGAGGAAGAGGATGATGGAGGCGACACAGACAACGCTGTACAACTGAATCTTTTTGAAGAAGAATGAATAGAATAAAGACTATATTTGCGCTTTTGGCATTATTGGCAACACCGATAATGTCAAAGGCGCAATTTGCTAATGGCGACACCATAAATCCCTGCCACATAAAGGTAAGCAGTTCGACTTACGGCACAGCTTCTATATGTAACTACGACACCTATCTGTCCGACCAAGATTACTACGGAAGCGGCTTATACTACGGACACGAAAATTTCCGCTACGCACGCACCGGCACATATATGTGGAAATACCGCACAGACTTCAACGCACTGTTAGGAACAGCCACTTGCTATGATTCTTACCAATATACACTGATGCTGGACCGTACATGGAGCGGTTACCACACATTCAACAAAAGCAAAAATTGCGACATTCTGGTAGGTCCCATAATAGAAGTTGCAGGAGGAGCAATATATATGCCCGGCAACAGCAACAACCCCGTATCGGCCAAACTGCGCAGCTCGTTGGGGGCATCGGGAATGTTGCTTCTGCGCTACCCCATGCGCACAAAGAGCCTCACCATACGAATGCAGTTGGATATAGCATTGATAGGAGCAGCATTCTCGCCTGAGTACGGAGAATCGTACTACGAAATATTCGGACTAGGCAATTACGATGATATTATACATTTCACACACATCGGCAATGCCCCGTCGTGGAAGTTGAGTGCATCCGTAGACATTCCGTTGGGAAAGAAGCAGAAGAATATTATGCGTCTCTCATGGTCGATGAAGAGCTACGAATCGAAAATCAACAATCTGGAGACTTATCAGTCTTCAACCCCCATCTCATTAGGTTTTGTAAAGACACTTTACAAAATAAAAGGCAAAAATCACCTTAAACAATACAATCCTTATTGATGATAAAGAATATACACATACTTGCAATAATCATAGCAACGATGCTATTACCTTGTAGTTGCTGCGACGAAAAATATATAGAAGATTTATTCATGGAGGAAACAGTAGAGGGTTGTTTCGACGCTCTGTGGAACATCATTGACCGTCGCTACTGTTTCTTGGGGTACGCCGAGGAGACATTCGGGCTTGATTGGAATGCCGTATACCACAAATACCGTTCACGCTTAGACAATGAAAAGAGTACGGATTACGATCTGTTCAAGGTTTGCGGAGAGATGCTCGGCGAACTGCGCGACGGCCATGTGAACTTGACATCGCCTTATGGTACCACATACAATTGGGACTGGAGGCTCGACTATCCGATAAACTTCAGCGACTCATTGCAACGCAACTATTTGGGCAAGAAGTTCATGCTCAACAGCGGCATCAAATACACCACACTTGGCGACAAGTATGCCTATGCCTATCTTGGCAGCTTCGACAATGGCTTCAGCGATGGTAACCTCGATGCATTGCTCTACACAATATCCGACTGCAAGGCCCTTATCCTCGACATACGTTGCAACGGCGGAGGCATACTGACGGCATCCGAGACGCTTGCATCCCACTTTACAAGCGAGAAAATAAAGATAGGCTCCATCATGCACAAGACAGGGACGGGACACGATGCATTCTCCTCGCCTGAACCGATGTATCTATCCCCTGCCGATGGTGCAATTTGGGAGCGCCCTGTGATAGTGCTTACCAACAGAGGGGTGTTCAGCTCCGCCAACCACTTTGTGATGATGATGCGCGAACTGCCGCACGTTGTCATCATGGGCGACAAGACCGGCGGAGGGTCGGGACTGCCCATGAGCAACACCCTGCCCAACGGATGGAGTGTGCGTTTCTCTGCTTCCCCCATCCTCGATGCGGAGGGCAATCATACGGAATTTGGCATAGAGCCCGATGTAAAAGTATCAATAACTTCGGAGGATTGGAACCGCGGAGTGGATACTATTATCGAAGAGGCACTGAAACTTGCTGAGGAACTTACAAAGGAGAAAGAGGAATAGAGATATCTGAGACATTTAGAAAGAGGACGGGCGCAGCCCGTCCTCTTAAAGGAGGTTCGAAATGAGATATCTAACGCTTCTTAGGCTCCTTATTGAAACGATAAACTACATGCATGAGAGCGTAGCTCGGCATCACAGAGGTGAAGGTTTCTGTGCGTCCCTGTGCATTAATGGTGCGTGTAACATTGGATAGTTGGCCAAGAATATCAAAGCCATCGAGCATGACAAGCAGACTACCCTTGAAGAAGGGGCGTGTGAGACGACCATTCCACACCCAATCAGCACTGTTTAAACGAGCATCGGCATATCCACTACGAGTGTAAAGGCTGAAATCGGTATTGAGGTCTATCTGCCATGGCAGTTTCAAAGTAGCAGTAAGTGTGGTACGCGTTGTCAAAGCATCGAAGTCGACAAAATCCGCACGTTCGCCGGTAAGTCTCTCCCATGTGGGCTGGCATGTAATTTCAAAATGTTGTTTACCCCAATCTGCCTTGAAACAGGGAGCGACAGATACAGACTGACCATATACACGAGAGAGGTTGGAACCGGCAACCACGTCCACTCCCATCAGGTCTACACTCTGATTATAAGTAGCCGTCAGAGGAACTTCCAGATGCATTTTCTTTGCCTCGCCGAAGGAATGGTTGAATGTATATTTACCCATAGCACTCCAATTACCATCTACATTCTCAGGGCGATAGGTGCGCACACCTGTTTGGGTATCGTATATATATCCCATAGCTACGGCATTGTAGATGCGTCTGTAATCCCATGTAATACTATGAAAGCTGTTCTTATTTTTGAACCCGCCAGAGAGTGATAGGGAAGGCTTCAGAGTGGCTTGCAGATTGGAATTGCCCAGACGGATATTCATCGGGTCCGTATCGTCGCGCATATCTACACATTGCTCCAGCGAGGGCAAACTCCTGTCCAATCCAAGGTTCACACTAATATAATGTCCGCCTTTAAGGTTCAGAACCGTCATACTTCCTAAATTCATTGTTACACCGGTACGATTGAGCGTGGTGTCTATTCTGCCGCGAAGATAGTCCATCCGCTCATGCCCGAGTGTGATGTGACCATCAAACAGCGTCCACACATTTCCATAGGAGGCCTGATTGAATTTATAACCTAAATTGAGATTCAGGTCGTGAGAATTGGAAGTATACCTATTGGTAAAACTATTATCCCTATCTAATAGTTGCTGATATTCACTTACGGAGGGCAATTGGTCTATATCCGTCAGTACACTATCCAATTGGTGCAAGAGATACAGCGAAGAATTTCTGTGCATACGCTGATGCTTAAACGTATAAGTAGCCATCAACTGACGCCAATCTTCTCCCAAAGGTATTGTATAGCCGGCTCTTACATTGTAACTGCCATCACGCATGGGATGATTGTTGCGATACTGATGGTGATACAGAGCCGGTTGTGCCTGCTGTCCGTAATTCACAGTCTGACGATCGAACATATGTTCTTTGCGGTCGGCATAATCGACAGTAGCTCCCAGACGGAGATTTTCGTTGCTGTCAGGTATCTTGATTATTGAGCTGAAATTGAAAGAACCATCCAGTGCATAACCGTTACCCACGCCATGAAGCATGATTCTGTTGATTAACGTGTCTCGCAGGTTTATATGTAACGATGCAGGCGAATACAAGTCATCCAACAACTGCCTGCTGACACCGGCGACAGGAGCATTGAACGCAGCCGAGGCCACGCTGTTACTGTGATTGAAGCGATGATAATTGAAATCATAATCAAAGCTCCATCTGACTGACTTTGTGGGCAATGCAAAACTTTGACCGGCAGAAACGCGCAAATCCTCATTGGTGTTCTTGTCAAAGCGATAATCGTAAGTGTCGCCCGTGGGAAGATAGTTTTGCTGTACGGTGTGAACATCCCCCTCGGTAGTTTGGTGATTGATGGAAGCATTTCCACGCGTATCCCAACGCTTGTTGCGGTCGCCCACATAAAAGTTAATGTCGGCACGCTCCGTCCGTCGCAGGTCGGTGGTAGTCCCCCTCTGCCAACTGTCGTCGCTCTTGGGCTTAGAAGAATCGTCAAGATTGTTGGCATTGGCAATGATGGCAACACGCGAAAAGTCGGTATGACGCATGGCAAACACTCTTCCGAGGTATCTGCCCGATGTACCACCGCCGGCCTCCACGTTGGCCACCCATCCTATCATGTATTCTTTCTTCAGCCGAACATCAATGACATAGCGTTCAGTAGACTCATCCTTTATGCCAAGCCATTCGTTCTCCTCGGTTTGTTTGTCATACACTGCTATGTCTTTCACTGTATATGCAGGTAGATTTTCCAGCATCAGACGGCGGTCCTTGCTAAAGAACTCCTTGCCATTGAGCAAGAGGTCGTTGACAAACTTGCCATTGTGATATATACGTCCATCAGGTTTCATCTCTACACCGGGGAGCTGTTGCAACAAAGCATCCAGCATAGAGCCCTCTGCCAAGATGAAAGCATCGGCATTGTATATGATAGTGTCCCCCTTGTGATAGAACTTGACCTTTGATGCTGTTACTGCCAATTCCTGCAACATTTTGGTGGATATTTCAGGCGCAAGGTAAAATGGTGGTAACTCCTTCGAGTACTCTCGCTTGCCCACATGCTCTATCGTATAGTCGATGTATGCTGTATTGAAGCCCTTGTGCATGACGCGGAATATATACTTGGCAGGAGCAGAGGGAACGGAAAAGGAGAATTGACCGGTTTCATAAATAAACTCTTTCCCGTCAGAAATATAACAATACTTGCTGTGAGCTTTCTTACGGTCAATCACACTACTGTCTGCAGCCAGCAATTCCACTGTGGCTCCTATTATATCTTGATGGGCACGAATATCCTGTACCAAGCCTTTAAGCACCAGCATGCGCCGGGTATCCTTATCGGCCTGCACATATATATCCTTGTCCTGCACTTTGACTTTTGCGTCAAGGTTCTTACAAATCTTTCTGACGGCTGCGGGGGCATCCTTTTCATCAATACTGGCTGTTACGGTAATGTTCTCCAACCCGTCGGACATGATGGAAATGCTATACTCCGTCTGGCTCTGTTCTATGGCACGCAAGGCATCGGTGAGGGGAGTATTGCTGAACTCATGCACTATCCGGGCATGAAGATATGTGGTGGTAAGGAGAAGGAGGGAGAGCAATAGATGTTTCATAGTCCATCCTCCTCTGCTTCTACGACATCTATGTAGATGGTATCCTGCTTGAAAGAGAGATGCAGGCCATCAAACATATTCATTTTCCGGATGAAGTGGGAGACACCCTTGTCCGGCTGCCAAGTGATGTAGAACTTCAAGCTCTTGACACTCTCGTCATTATAGTTCACGGACAAATTGTAATGCGATGCAACTTTGGTAAGGATGCTGTCAAGTGCGATGTTTTCAAAGCGAACTGGCGCAATAGCTGCAGATACCTGCTTTTGCTCTGCGACAACGGCAGTATCTGCTTTTTTCGCTCTCTTGACCGCATGCTTTTGCACTATACTCACAGTGGCAAAGGTTGCAACTGATACCAGAAGGATGCCAACGACTGCAGCAGCAATCTTACGCATGGAGGAGTACCATCGCATGGGCTTTCCTGCATCAGTGTTCAGTGATAGTTTTGATTCAAATTCCTGCCAGGCTGCATCCACATCGGGCTCTTTGTCCAATTGTTCCATCAAACTCTCCAATTGATGCTCGGTATATAACTCCGGGTGCTCTTGCATATCGCGAAAAAGTTTCTTGTTGATAGTAGACATAAACTTAAACATTAAAATGTTTCTTAATAGAATTCAAGACGCGAGAAAGATGTTTCCACACAGCTACACGACTGATACCTTCGGATGCAGCTATCTCATCATAACTGCATCCATAAGAATATCGCATACGAAAGATACGCTGATCCTGCGGTGAGAAGCACGAGGCCACATACTCATTTATATCAATGAGGCGCTCATCCTCGATGGAGAGAGTAGTCTGTTGCTCACTGCTGATGAATTGCTCTGCGATATGTTTTGTCTCTTCATGCCTAATGCGTTTAAAACACTGATTGCGAACACTTGTCAGCAAATAATGCTCGACAGTGTCGGGCAAAAGCATTACATTCCCTTGAAGCAAGCCAGCAAAAACATCGCTGACTACATCCTTACTCTCCTGCTCATCTAAGAGAATACTATATGCTACCCTATACATCTTGGCATAGTGTTGTCTGAACAGCTGTTGTATATATTCTTTTTTCATACGTCTTTATATCATATACCGCTCAGAAGAGATAAATGCTAACCTCACACAAATATTTTTTTATTTTTATGTACAAAATTAGCAAAAATACTTGTTGAGGTCCGATTGCGCCCCCTAAAGTTATGTTTATAACTTTTGAGGGCACTTCATAAGAGGAGGTGGATTAAAAAACATTTTTTGAAGACGGAGGAGTTTGAAACTTTTTGTTTGTGTGTTCATTCAAACTCCCTCGCCCAGCGGGCCTCCCTCTTATCCAAGCTAATCTTTGTACACATTTATTTTAAATCAGTATATGCTATGCTTTTAAATATCAGCAAAAAAAGCTTATTAAAAAAGTTCCTGCCCTTCAAGGGGACATTGCGTGATAAGCAATGTTTGCTTAAGCGAAGCTCGGCTACACTCGGCAGAATATAAACAAGTTTACATTCTGCTCTCGTTTGCACGAGCTTTGCGACGACGAAAGCTTTAGCTTTCCAAAACTATAGCAAGCGAGTGAATGGAAGTTTACTTAC
>JAFYLO010000191.1 GCA_017557045.1 Bacteroidaceae bacterium
GCTATAGTTCAGCTGGTTAGAGCGTCAGATTGTGGTTCTGAATGTCGTGGGTTCGAATCCCACTAGCCTCCCTAAATGAAAAGGACAATCAGTGATGGTTGTCCTTTTGATTTTTTTTATTAGTGTCCGGTAAATTTTTATTCTGCCTATGTTTTGAAGACGGAGGAGTTAAAACATAAGCAGAATAAAAATTAACACACACTTATACTCTATATACGCATTTAAGAGGCTTCGCCAAAATAAAATTTGGCGAAGCCTCTTAAAGTATGCGATTGGATTTCTGTTTTATGCAAGTAATCCTATAAAAAATCCTCCTACCATTGAAGCTATTGCTGCGTAGAGATAATATTCGGCATATTCGTCTTTTTGTCTCTGTGCAAAGTATATTATGATGCCTACGATGGGGACTATAAATGACAATATCGTCAGAAGAATATTCTTTGTTGACATGTGTTTTAATGTTTTAATCTGTTTGTAAATAGGTGGGATGCTTGTATTATTATCGTTGCAAACTTCTCCCGTTGATTTGCTATAAATGGCGGTATGCAATAATACCGTATATTGATATCGGATTCAGTCTGTACTTTATGTACCCTGTTTCTTTCTTCAATTTCGGCATTTTACATTTTGTATTATTGAATATGAGGATGGTGCGCCATAAATATTATTCTGACACACCATCCAATTATATTCTGTTATATTCGGTTAGTGAATATTATTCGCCACCTTCGAGCTTGCTCTTGAGTGCTGCAAGTGCGTCGAAGTCGCCGAGTGTTGTAGAAGCTGCCTGGTTCTGGATTGCAGGTGCCTCTTCAGCTGCTGCTTTCTTGCTGTTCTTGCGAGCCTGTGCAGCTGCCTTCTTCTCGATCTTCTCCTCTTCCTTAGCTACATCTTCGAAAATGCGGCTGTGTGAAAGGATGATGCGCTTAGACTCCTTGTTGAACTCGATTACCTTGAATGAGAGTGTCTCCTTCTCTGCTGCCTGTGAGCCATCCTCTTTTACGAGGTGCTTGGGAGTAGCGAAGCCTTCAACACCGTGGGGCAATGATACTACTGCGCCCTTCTCGATGAGCTCTGTGATTACACCTTCGTGGATAGAACCTACAGTGTAGATTGTCTCGAATACATCCCAGGGGTTCTCCTCAAGCTGCTTGTGGCCGAGGCTGAGACGACGGTTCTCCTTCTCGATTTCGAGTACCTGAACCTCAATAGCCTCACCGATCTGTGTGAACTCAGAGGGGTGCTTGATTTTCTTTGTCCATGAGAGGTCGCTGATGTGGATGAGACCGTCTACGCCCTCTTCGATCTCAACGAAGATACCGAAGTTTGTGAAGTTGCGAACTTTTGCTGTGTGCTTAGAACCAACTGCATACTTCTCTTCGATGTTAGCCCAAGGATCTTCTCTGAGCTGCTTGATGCCGAGTGACATCTTACGCTCTGCGCGGTCGAGTGTGAGGATCTTAGCCTCTACCTCGTCACCTACCTTCATGAAGTCCTGTGCTGAACGGAGGTGCTGGCTCCATGACATCTCTGATACGTGGATGAGGCCTTCTACACCGGGAGCAATCTCGATGAATGCACCGTAGTCTGCCATAACCACTACCTTACCCTTAACTACATCGCCAACCTTGAGGTCTGCATCGATTGCATCCCAGGGGTGGGGTGTGAGCTGCTTCAAACCGAGAGCGATACGCTTCTTCTCGTCGTCGAAGTCGAGGATAACAACGTTGATCTTCTCGTCGAGCTTTACAATCTCGTTGGGATCGTTTACGCGGCCCCAAGAGAGGTCTGTGATGTGGATGAGACCGTCAACACCGCCGAGGTCGATGAATACACCGTAAGAGGTGATGTTCTTAACTGTACCTTCGAGTACCTGACCTTTTTCGAGTGTGCTGATGATCTTCTTCTTCTGCTCCTCAAGCTCTGCTTCGATGAGGGCTTTGTGAGATACAACAACGTTCTTGAATTCCTGGTTGATCTTTACAATCTTGAAGTCTTCTGTCTGACCTACGTATGCATCGTAGTCGCGGATGGGCTTCACGTCGATCTGTGAACCGGGCAAGAATGCCTCGATACCGAATACGTCCACGATCATACCGCCCTTTGTGCGGCACTTGATGTAACCGCGTACAACAGCCTGTGCTTCCATAGCCTCGTTGATGAGGTCCCATGAACGGCGTGTGCGTGCTTTTTTGTGTGAAAGGATAAGCTGACCTTTTTTGTCCTCCTGATTCTCGATGTAAACCTCTACTTCGTCACCTACTGTAAGTTCGGGGTTGTAGCGGAACTCGCTGATGGGGATGATACCATCTGATTTGTAACCGATGTTTACGATTACCTCTCTTTTGTTGATGCTGATAACAGTACCCATTACAACCTCGCGGTTTGATACTTTGTTGAGGGTGCCGTCATAAGCCTGCTCAAGCTGCTCCTGTGAGAGACCTGAGATGTTAACGCCTTTCTCGTATGATTCCCAATCGAATCCGGCGTTGCCTGTTAAGTTTTCTGTGCTCATAAATTTGTTAATTACTAATGAGTTAGACATTATGTTGTTAGAATTCGGCTGCAAAGGTACTGCTTTTATTTGGAATATTATAATTTTTTTATCTTTTTGTTAGGGTTTTTGCCTATTTTTTTTGTTTTATATTCGCATTGTCTGTTTTAAATATTATCTTTGCGCTACTGCAGTGATGCGTGCATTGCTTGTGCAGTGTTTTAATTTTTAATGATATGTTGTCGACATTTAATTTTCTCGATTTTTTCAGCGCGTTTATCGTGCTTTTTGCTGTGATTGACCCCATAGGGGCTATTCCTATCGTTATTTCAGTAAGGGAACAGGGTAAGGCCATCAGTGCTTTCAAGGCTGTGCTTTATTCGTTCTTGCTGATGATGCTTTTCTTCTTTATGGGAGAGGGCCTCTTGCAACTTTTCGGCGTGGATATCAACTCTTTTGCTGTTGCAGGTGCCCTGGTGCTCTTCCTTATGGCAATGGAAATGGTGTTGGATATTGAGATTTTCAAGAATTCGGGTCCTATCAAGGAGGCCACTTATGTGCCGCTTGTCTTTCCTATGTTGGCGGGTGCCGGGTCGTTTACAACTCTTCTTTCGTTGAGAGCCGAGTATTCGTCGCTCAGTATTCTGTCGGCTCTGTCGCTGAATATGGTTATTGTGTATGTTGTGTTGATGACTACGGGACGCATTCAGCGTATGTTGGGTAAGTCGGGTATGTATTTTGTGAAGAAGTTCTTCGGTATTATCCTGCTTGCCATTTCAGTGAAGCTGTTTACTTCGAATCTTTCTTATCTGATCAGCACTGTGGCTGACAAGTAAGTGTATATATAATGTATAGCGACAGCGCTGCACGAATTTCCATCGTGCAGCGCTGTCGCTATTTAGAAGCTGTTAAATTTATTCTATTGTGTATTTCTTGTTCTGCATAATGTGGGTTACGACCACTTTTACCTTATGCTTTTCGGCTATGTGGCGGGCGGTGTGTTCGGCGCTGTAGACTGAACGGTGTTGTCCGCCGGTGCAGCCGAAGCATATCTGTATATGCTTGAAGCCGCGTTCCTTGTAGTTGGCAACCATCATGTCTACTATCTGGTAGACATTGTCGAGAAATTCGCCTATGCGGCTCTCTTCTTCGAGGAATCGTATGACGGGTTCGTCGTATCCGCATAGTTTTTTGTATGGCTCATAGCGGCCGGGATTGTGCAGGGCGCGGCAGTCGAATACGAAGCCTCCGCCGTTGCCTGAGTAGTCGTCGGGGATGCCGCGTTTGTATGAAAAACTCATGACATCCACCGTGAGGCCTTCATATTCCTGTTTGTTGAGTATGGGCAGACCGGCGGCTTGTTGCAGCAGTGTGGCGAGGGTTGGGAACTCATCTTTCAGTTGCTGCATCACTTCTGCTATCTGTTGCATTGCGGGGGGGATGCTTTCTATGAACTTCTTCTTGCGTTCGAGCAGACCGCGGAAACCGTATGCTCCGAGGTTCTGAAGCAGGCGGAAAAGGCGGAAATAGAGCAACTGTTCCATGAATGTTGCTTTGTCGACGGTGCGGTAGCGTTTGAGTGAGTCGAGATAGGCA
>JAFYLO010000192.1 GCA_017557045.1 Bacteroidaceae bacterium
CTAATCTTTGCTTTGCCTTGTTGCTGCTTCTTGTGGTGCTTGTTACCTATTCGGGTTACAGACGGGGCCGCATATATTGGGCTGTAGATGTCGTGCTTCTGCTTGTGCAAGGAGTGGCGGGAGTGCTCATTGCGTTTATGGTTATGTTCTCGGTGCATCCTACGGTGGGCAGCAATATGCTTATAATGTTGCTTAATCCGATGCCTCTGTTGCTGATGCCGTTGCTGTTGTATGCGGTTATCAGGAGGAGGCGTCCGTATGTGATGTGGTTGCAGAGTGCTACGTTGTTGCTGTTTTTGGCGATGGCGCCTTTTGTGCCGCAATATTTTCCTTTGCCGGTCTATCTGTTTGCAGCGACATTGCTTGTTCGTTCATTGTATTTAACTTTTTATATTAGAAAATGATATTCAGATTACTTCCAAGATTGATGATGTGCCTGCTGCTTTTCATAGCAGTGTCGGCTGTGGGACAGAATAATAGGATTAAGATTGAGACTCCCAAATTGGTGGTGATGATTACTGTCGACCAGTTGCGTTCGGACTTCTTGCATGAGTTTGAGGGCCTGTATACAGATACGGGGCTTAAGAGGCTTATGAATGGAGGACGTTTCTACTCTAATGGCTATTATGCTTTTGAGAGTATCGACCGTGCTTCGGCTGTGGCTACGATGACAACGGGTACCAATCCTTATGTGAATGGTATTGTGTCGTCGCGCTGGTTGGACAGAAGTTCGTTGCGCTTGATGGATTGCACCGAGGATGTGGCATGCAAGGGTATAAATACCAATGAGATGGCTTCTCCAGCGAAACTGAAGGCTATTGCGCTTTCCGATGAGATGAAGCGTGCTACGCGCGGAAAGTCGATGGTGTGTGCGATTGCTCCCGAGCGTGATGCGGCTATTCTTTCGGGTGGTCATGCGGCCGATGTTGTCTTGTGGATGAACGATGATACGGGCAAGTGGTGCACATCCTCATATTATGGCAGTTTCCCTGCATGGGCAGAGGCAAAGAACAGGGATGTTGCTTCCATGAAAAAGGTGTGGACTCCTACGTTCCCCACCGAGATTTACGAGAATTTCGGTGAGAAGGCTCCCGAACCTTTCAAATATGTCTTTGAGGGGGGCAAGGCTGTAAAGGATTTCAAGACGAGTGCTTGCATAAATGATGAGGTTACTGATATGGCTGTTGCCTGCTTGTATGGCAATAAGTTGGGATTGGATGATATTCCCGACTATCTTGCTGTTACATATTATGCCGGAAATTATCTTGGTGCTCCTATGGACGACCGTCCTATAGAGGTGCAGGATATTTATTCCAAACTTGATGGAAATATATCAAAACTGCTTGGCGAACTTGATAAGCGTGTGGGGTTGAAGAATGTGCTCGTTTGTCTCTCGTCTACCGGTTATGTGGTTGAGGGTGAGACTGATGACTCGGTGTATAAGATTCCTTCGGGCCTTGTGCATATTGACCGTGTGGCTGCTTTGCTTGATGTCTATCTTGGTGCGGTGTTCGGTAAGGCCAAATATGTGGAGCAGTATTATAATTCGCAGATTTATCTTAACCGTAAGTTGATTGAGCAGATGCAGCTCGACAAACTTGATGTAATCTCACATGCTGTGGAGTTCCTGCTCAGTGTAGACGGTGTTGAGGATGTCTTTACTATTTATCGCCTGGGTGGTATGCTCAGCCCTGAGTTGCAGTATGTGAAGAATGGATACAATGCTTCGTGTTCGGGTGATATATGGTTGCGACTTATGCCCGGTTGGCATATGGCGAAGCATGCGGCTTCTGCTTCGAATCTTGTGAGGAGGGGTGCTGTAAATTTCCCGATGATTATTTATGGTGCTGCTGTGGAGAAAGGGGTGGTAGAGGAGGCAACGCCTGTGAATGTGCTTGTTCCGGAGCTTGCGCGTCTGTTGCATGTGCGCTGTCCGAACGATAATAGCATGAGAATTTTCAGATAGTGTTTCAATTATTAGTGTCCGGTTAATTTTTATTCTGCTTATGTTTTGAACTCCTCCGTCTTCAAAAACAAGTTTTTGAATGACCTCGCAAGCTCGGCACTCCTTTGGAAAGCTAAAGCTTTCGTCGTCGCAAACATTGCTTATTACGCAATGTCCTCTTCAAGAGGAGGAATATAAATCATTGAAAATTATTAGCATACGACATTCTCCCTCTTGAAGAGGGAGTGCCCAAAGGGCGAGGGAGTTCCAATCATTGACTTAAATTTGTCTTAATAAAGAATTGGGGCTTGTAGTTACTTAAATATTGAATCTTAAACGACTTAAATACGTTTACCGGACACTAATATTTTCAATAAATCAAACACCCCGATAACTTCATCAAATTATCGGGGTGTTTGATTCGTTTACAGAGCTAACCTTTGTATTTCTTATACTCGCCCCAGCAGTTTGTCATGCGCTCTTTCATCTTGGCTTCCACTGCGTTGTCCTGCGGCTCCCATAGGATGGTATCGCTCATGCGGTCGGGCATGAACTGCTGTCGCACAAAGTGGCCCGGATAGTCGTGGGAGTATTTGTAACCGTCGGAGTAGCCGAGTTCCTGCATAAGTTCTGTGGGGGCGTTGCGCAAGTGCAGGGGGACGGGGCGGTTGCCTGTCTCTCTGACGGTTTCCAATGCTTTGTTTATGCCCATGTATGCCGAATTGCTTTTGGGGGAGGTTGCAAGGTAGACGGTTGCCTCGGCAAGGGGTATGCGTCCTTCGGGCCATCCTATTTTCATTACGGCATCAAAGGCTGCGTTTGCCAACAGCAGGGCATTGGGATTGGCGAGGCCTACATCCTCGGATGCGGAGATAACCAGTCGGCGGGCTATGAAAGCCGGATCCTCTCCGCCTTCTATCATGCGTGCGAGCCAGTAGAGGGCTGCGTCGGGGTCGCTGCCGCGTATCGATTTTATGAATGCTGATATTATGTCGTAGTGCATCTCTCCGTCCTTGTCGTAGGCGGCAGGGTTGAGCAGTATGCGCTGCTTTACTTTCTCGTTCGTGATTACGACCGGTGTTTCGTTGTCAGCTTCCACCACAAGTTCGAGCACGTTGAGCAGTTTGCGGGCATCGCCGCCGCTGTGGGCGAGCAGGGCATCGCTCTCTTTTATCTGCACTTGTCGTTTGAGCAGTATTTCGTCTTTGGTGATTGCGTGGTCAAGCAGTGACAGCAAGTCCTCTTTCTCTAAAGATTTCAGCACATACATCTGACAGCGGGAGAGCAGGGGGCGTATCACTTCGAACGAAGGGTTTTCGGTGGTTGCGCCTATGAGGGTTACGACGCCTGTCTCTACGGCGCTCAGCAGGGAGTCTTGTTGCGATTTGCTGAAACGATGGATCTCGTCGATAAAGAGTATGGGGGAGCCGCCGCTGTTGAAGAGCGGGGCTGATTTTGCCTTTTCTATTATTTCGCGTACATCCTTTACACCTGCCGATACGGCATTGAGAGTGTAAAATGGGCGATTGAGTTTGTTGGCTATGATTTTTGCAAGGGTGGTCTTGCCTGTTCCCGGAGGACCCCATAGAATGAACGACAGTATTTTGCCGGATTCTACCATTTTCCGCAGTATTGCGCCTTCGCCGACTATATGTTCCTGTCCTACAAATCCGTCGAGAGTCGAGGGACGCAGTCTTTCTGCAAGAGGTTGTGCCATAGCTTGATATGTTATAAATTTATAAATCTGTGTATATGTTATTGCAAAGATACATATAAAATAGTAACTTTGCTAACAGAGAAACACTATAAAAAGAATCTTAAGGGTGGTTCTATAAATTAGTTAACGCTATTGAAGTTGCTTTCACTCGCTATGCAATTTGTGAACAAGTTCACATTGCGCTCGTTTAACCGCAACTTTCGAGTCGATTTTTGAGTTTATTTCGAGTATATTGTTTGTTTTTACGATGACGCAACCTTTGTGTTGCAACTGAGTAAAAATGAAGAAGATGCCGAAATAAAACAAAAAGCGGCCGAAATAGAATGCATCCGGCAAGGAAATTTAGATTAATAATTTATAGAACCACCCTCAATGCTGTCGATACTTATTCCCACTAAAGATTACAATTGTCGCGTGCTTGTCGAGGAACTTTCCCGTCAGTGCGTCGGGCTTGGTGTACCGTGCGAAATACTTATCGGCGAAGATGGCTCGACGGATGAGGGTATAGAACAGAATCGTTCTATTGCCCAGTTGCCTTGTTGCCGCATCATCGAGTATAAGGTCAATCTCGGTCGTGCGCGTGTGAGGAACCGATTGGCGGAGGAGGCACAGTATGATAATCTTATATTTATCGACAGCGATGCTATAGTAGAGAAGCGCAATTTTCTGTCTACATATCTTGAGGTGTTGCAAAGTAATGATATTGTATGCGGCGGGCTTTATCATCCGGTCTTTATCCCTTCGCCCGACTGTACTTTGCGGTACAAATACGAGAAGAATGCCGACAGCAAGCGTCCTGCATCAGTGAGACGCAAGCATCCCTACAATGATTTCTCTACATTTAATTTTGCAATCAAACGCTCGACATTTCTCTCTATCCGCTTCGATGAGAGTATAAAGGAGTATGGTTACGAGGATACTCTCTTTGGGCATAAAATAAAGGAGAATGGGTTGACAATCACTCATATAGATAACCCTCTGCTGCATGTGGGACTGGAGAGTAACAAACATTATCTCTCCAAAGTGGAGCAGTCGCTGAAGACTCTTTACAATCTTCGTGAGGATATAAATACCACGCCCCTTCTTGAGGCTTATCGCAGGGTGCGGAGCGTTGGAATGATTCCCTTCGCTGCATGGCTGTGGCGAAAGTCGCAGAGTGTGTTACGTTCCAATCTTATGGGCGAGAATCCTTCGCTGCTTCTCTTCAAACTCTACAAGCTGGGTTACTATTGCAATTATGTGGTAACCGACAGACTGAAAAATCCCGGATAAAAAGAATATTTTTGTGCGAATTTATGGACTTATTAGAAGAAGTTTTCTTAAATTTGCAGTTTGACAATGGCAGGCATTGGTGCATGGCATCCGGTGCAGGCTGTTGCACGTTTTTGTATATAAATTAAACATCATAGAAAATGGTTGAAATAAACGAGAGCGAAAATCGCGAAAAGAAGAACATCAGCTTCATTGAACAGATTATAATAGACGACCTTGCTGAGGGTAAGAATGGAGGAAAGGTGCAGACACGTTTCCCGCCCGAACCCAATGGTTATCTTCATATAGGCCACGCCAAGGCCATCTGCATGGACTTTGGTATGGCGCAGAAATATAACGGAATCTGCAACCTGCGCTTCGATGATACCAATCCTACAAAGGAGGACACCGAGTATGTGGATGCAATCATGGAGGATATAAAATGGTTGGGATTCGATTGGGCAAATGTATACTATGCATCGGACTACTTCCCCCAGTTGTGGGACTTTGCCATTCGTCTGATTAAGGAGGGCAAGGCTTATATCGACGAGCAGACATCAGAGCAGATTGCCGAGCAGAAGGGTACTCCCACACAGCCCGGTGTGAACAGCCCCTTCCGCGACCGTCCAATCGAAGAGAATCTTATGCTGTTCGAAAAGATGAACAGCGGAGAGATAGAGGAGGGCGCAATGGTGTTGCGCGCCAAGATAGACATGGCACACTCCAATATGCACTTCCGCGATCCTATCATCTATCGCGTGGTAAAGACTCCCCATCACCGTACCGGTGAGACATGGAAGGCTTATCCCATGTATGACTTTGCGCATGGACAGAGCGACTTCTTCGAAGGTGTAACACACTCGCTCTGCACATTGGAATTTGTTCCCCACCGTCCTCTTTACGACTACTTTGTGGATGAACTTAAAGAGGGTAAGGATCTTGACGACAACCGTCCCCGCCAGTATGAATTCAATAAACTGAACCTCAACTACACACTCATGAGCAAGCGAAATCTGCTTATCCTTGTGAAAGAGGGTCTTGTGAACGGATGGGATGATCCCCGTATGCCGACACTCTGCGGTTTCCGCCGTCGCGGTTATTCACCTGAATCAATCCGCAATTTCGTGGACAAAATCGGTTACACCAAATTCGATGCACTCAACGACTTTGCACTGCTCGAATCGGCTGTGCGCGAGGACTTGAACAGCCGTGCCACACGCGTGTCGGCAGTCATCAACCCCTTGAAGCTTGTAGTAACCAACTACCCCGAGGGCGAGTATGAATCGTTGCAGGCAGTGAACAATCCCGAACGCCCCGAAGAGGGTACACACACAATAGAATTCGGCCGCGAATTGTGGATAGAACGCGACGACTTCATGGAGGATGCTCCCAAGAGCTTCTATCGTCTCACCCCCGGTCGTGAGGTGCGTCTGAAGAATGCTTACATTGTGCTTTGCACAGGATGTAACAAGGACGAGAATGGAAACATAACAGAGGTACTCTGCGAATATATCCCCGGTACAAAGACCGGCGAACCCGATGCCAACCGCAAGGTCAAGAGCACACTCCACTGGGTGAGCTGCGACCACTGCCTGAAAGCCGAGGTGCGTCTTTACGACCGTCTATGGAAGGTAGAGAACCCCCGCGACGAAATTGCTGCAATACGCGAAGCCAAGGGATGCGACAGTCTCGAAGCAATGAAAGAGGCTATAAACACAGATTCGCTGAAGGTGCTTACAGAGTGCTACGTCGAGAAATATCTTGCCGAGAAAAAGCCGTTGGATTACTTGCAGTTCCAGCGCATAGGATATTTCAATGTAGACAAGGATTCTACTCCCGAACACCTTATCTTCAACCGCACTGTATCGCTCAAGGATACATGGAGCAAGATTAAAGGCAAATAAGCAGCAGGCATGGATCAGGCATATTTCAAGTCAGAAAAGTTTCGTTTGCTTCTCGACAGGTACGAACAGATGCTGAAATTTTCGATAAATTCCTATTTCAGCGCGGACGACCTGTTGGAGATTGCATCATATTACCTGTTCAAGAACCAATATGCCGATGCAGAAAATGTGATTGGATATGCCCATAGGCTCTATCCTTCGGATCCGCAGATAGCCGAAGCCGAGATACGCACCCTCCTGAGCAAAGGTGAGGTGAACGAGGCGCGTCGCAAACTTGCCGGATTATCCATAATGGATACTCCCGAACTGAAACTTCTGAAGGCAGAGGTGGAGATTGCAGGTGGCAACGAGAGTACGCTCTCGGGGCTGAACGCTATTCTTGAGACAACCAATATGCGTGACGAGATTGCGTTGGGAGCATTGGATGTGATGATAAAGAGCGGCTTCTACAAGGAGGCGCTTGCGTGGGTGGAAAAGGGCCTGCGCCGCTATCCTTCGCACATTCCCC
>JAFYLO010000193.1 GCA_017557045.1 Bacteroidaceae bacterium
CATCCGAGTACCTGACCACCCTCAACGTTTCCACCGCGGGGAACTGTATTGCCGAATTTCTCTTTGGGGTATTGGGGCAGATGCTTCAGTACACCCGTATGTTCGAGAATCTGCTGGTCGCGCAGTTTTATTCGACAGAGGTTGAGCACGGCATCCTGCATCGACTGCTCCACGAAGCAGCCTTCGCCACTCTTTTCGCGTCCCATAAGCGCTGCGAGAATACCGATGAGCAGGTGCATGCCTGTGTTGCTGTCGCCAAGCGCTGCTCCCGACTGTGTGGGGATGTTGTAGTCGCCTTTCCACCATCCTGTAGTGGCAGCTGCACCACCGGCACATTGCGCCACAGGTTCGAATGCCTTGACGCTTGCGAAGGGCGAATCGTCGTTGAATCCCTTGATTGTACCATAGATTATACGGGGATTGATTTTGTGTACCTCCTCCCACGAAAATCCCAATTTGGCAACTGCACCGGGGTGAAGATTCTCTATAAAAATATCGGCGCTCTTCAGCAGGCGGGTGAGAATCTCCTTACCTTCGGGAGTCTTCATGTCCAGTTCAATGGAACGCTTGTTGCAGTTCAGTTGCAAGTAGTAGATGCCGTCGAGTCCGGGCTTGTCGAGAAGTTCGGTGCGCGTGGGGTCTCCCAATCCTACACGTTCGATTTTAACAACATCTGCGCCCAACCATGCGAGCATCTGTGTACACGAGGGTCCCGACTGCACTTGTGTCCAGTCAATCACTTTGATTCCTTTTAATGGAGCTGTCATAATTCTTTTGTTTTTTTTAGTTAATGAATATTTCTGCGCATTGCGCTTCGGAAATATTCAACAGCAATCAGCCGGTTATTGTTTGTGAGCAAGAGGATAGAAGTCTATGAAAATTCTTGAAAATTGTACTGATTTTATAATTTCTTCCCTTTTTTTTATAGTTGACAGCCAAATGTTCTGCAATAGTTCTTAAAATAGATTGTTTTTTTGTAATTTTGCAAGGTTTTTTGTAGCCGTAAACAACGCATTTTATTTGTAAAGGAGATACCTCTGAAATGGATGATAATCTGAAATATTACCTCGATGAAAAAGTGCTGCGCTATAACCGTAAGGAGTTTATTGCAGATGACCCGGTGCAGTTTCCGCATGCCTTTTCCGAAAAACGCGATGTGGAGATTGCCGCACTTTTTGCCTCGGTGATAGCGTGGGGCAACCGTCGCATGATTATCAATTCAGGCAATAGGATTTTCCGCGACATAATGCAGGGCAAACCTTACGAATATGTGATGCGTGGCAAATGGGAGAATGCCGACGGTGCGACAAATATTCACCGCACATTCTTCATGCGCGACTTTCAGTACATTTGTCGCGGATTGCGCAGCATATATTCGGCCTACGACACTATGGAGCGCATATTCGATGCGGATGATATGTGGAACGGGATAGCTACTTTCCGTACTGCACTTGCCGATGCAAACAGTCTGGAAACTACACGCCATATTTCCGACCCGATAGGTGGCAAAGGCCGTCCGGCGTCAGCATGCAAGCGTCTGCACATGATGTTGCGTTGGCTGGTGAGGCGCGACGGAATTGTCGACTTGGGAATATGGCAGAATATCTCCCCGGCGAAACTGATGATACCTCTGGATGTTCATGTGGCACGCATCAGCCGAGGGCTCGGACTGCTGCAACGCAAGCAGAACGACCGTCGCAGCGTCGAGGAACTTACTGCGGCATTACGCACCTTCTCGCCCGACGATCCTGTAAAATACGATTTTGCACTCTTCGGCGCAGGAGTGGATGAAAAGAATACAAACAACAAAGAAATATAGATAATAATTTATAGAACCACCCTTTGATGAAAAAGATTGTATTATCATTGATGTTTGCACTCTGTGCAACAATCCTTTCGGCAGACGAAGCGCGTCTGTTGCGTTTCCCCGCAGTAGGCGGCGAGACAATAGTTTTCAGCTACGCAGGCGACCTCTACTCGGTACCTGTGGCAGGTGGTGAGGCAAAAAAACTCACATACGGCGACAGTTACGACATGTTCGCACGCATATCGCCCGATGGCAAGACCATTGCCTTTACAGGACAGTACGACGGCAATACCGAAGTCTACACAATGCCCATTCAAGGTGGCGAACCCAAGCGCGTAACATACACAGCAAAAGTGGAACGCGATAATGTGGGCGACCGCATGGGCCCCAACAACATAGTTATGGGCTGGACACCCGACGGCAAAGAGATAATCTTCCGCAGCAAATGGTACGCCTTCTGTGGCACACGTGGATTGGTCTTCAAGGTAAACGCCGATGGCGGCCACCCCACACAGATACCCATGACAGAGTGTTCATGGTGCTCATACTCTCCCGATGGCAAGCAGTTTGCCTTCAACAGAATGTTCCGCGAATTCCGTACATGGAAACACTATGCAGGCGGACAGGCCGACGAAATATGGCTCAACAAGACAGGCACCACAGAGATGAAGAAGCTGACAGACAACAGCAATCAGGATCTCTTCCCCATGTGGGTAGGCAGCGATATCTACTTCATCAGCGACCGCGACTATACGATGAACCTCTTCAAGTACGACACAAAGAGCGGAGCAACAGCCAAACTGACCGACTTTAAAGAATACGACATCAAATTCCCTTCATTCTCGGATAAATACATAGTATTCGAGAATGGCGGCTATATATACAAATATACCTTAGCCACAGGAAAGTGCGACAAGGTGAATGTATCATTCAGCGACATAAACCTCGCCGGCCGTCCCGAATTCCGCACTGTCAGCGGCTCTGCGTCAGCTATTTCCCCCGATGGTGAGCGAGTTCTTGTGCAGGCACGCGGTGAAATATTCTCAGTACCCGCAAAGAACGGCGCAATCTACAATCTTACAAACACCCCCGGTGCCCATGACCGCGACGCATCATGGTCGCCCGACGGCCGTTGGATAACATACTTCTCGGACAAAGGCGGCGAGTATCAGCTCTATCTGCTCCCTACCGAAGAGCTTGCAACCTTGCCCGAAGCAAAGGCGGTAACAACCTTCAAGGAGGGATACCCCACAACCCCTGTATGGAGCAGCGACAGCCGCTTCCTCCTTTTCAAGACCGACAAGCGCGAAGTCTACCGTTACGATGTATCTTCAAAGTCGCTCAAACGCATCCTTGCAAGCAACGACGGAAACATCTACGATATAAAACTCTCGCCCGACAACAACTGGCTGGCTTACACCATGCCCGGCGAAAATGACATGACACGCATATACATCCTCAACCTCTCGACAGGAAAGAGCCTTCCCGTAACCGTGAAATGGTTCGATGCAGGTTCGCCCCGCTGGTCCGAGGATGGAAAATATCTCTTCTTCCTCTCCGACCGCACATACAACATCAACTACTCGTCGGTGGAGTGGAACACCGGCTTCAGCAAGAGCAACCACCTCTTCGTGCTTCCTTTGCAGAAGGATACCCCCATGCCCAACCAACTTAAAGCCAATGAATTTGTGCTTGCCGATAATGAGAAGAAAGCAGAAAGCAAGCCCTCAAAGACAGAGGGCAAGCAAAAAGCAGAAACCGGCATCTCGATAGACTTCGACGGAATAGAAGAGCGCGCATCGGTGCTCTTTGACGAAGCAGGCGGCTATTCGCTCAACGGAATGTACAACGGCAAACTCTACTATTCGCATGGCGGCAAGCGCAAGAGCCTCGACCTCGCCACTATGGAGAGCAAGAATGCCGAACTTGGCAGTGTAATATGCTATTATCCCTCAACCAAGAAAGCGCTCACATACGGTGCAAAAATTGCCGACCTCAACAACCTTTCGGCTACAATAACAGTAAAGACAGACAATCTGCCCATGACCATCGACCACCGTGCTGAGTGGAACCAGCTGTTCAACGAATCGTGGAGAGTGTTCCGCGACGGATTCTATGTCAAGAATATGCACGGAGCCGATTGGAAGGTAATGCACGACCGCTATGCAGTGATGTTGCCTTACGTTAACCACCGCCACGACCTCACATATCTCATCAGCGAAATGATAGGCGAAGCAGGCGTAGGACACGCTTATATTACCTCCGGCGAAACTCCGGCTCCCAAAGGAGTGTCGGTCGGTCTTCTTGGTGCAAAATTCAGCAAGGACGGCAACGGCAACTACCGCATTGAACATATATTCGAAGGCGAGGATTGGAATAATGGAACAAAATCGCCTCTGCGTGCTCCCGGTGTAAACGTGAAATGCGGAGACTACATTGTAGCTGTCGATGGAGTACCCTTGAGCAAGTATAGCGACATCTACGAAGCACTTGTAGGAAAGACAGATATGACTGTAGCCCTCGATGTAAACACAAAATCGTCTCTCGACGGTGCCCGCCGCGTTTATGTGAAGCCGATAGCTTCGGAGCAGGGTCTCGCTTACCACGACTGGGTTATGCGCAACATTGCAATCGTGGATTCACTCTCAGGCGGCAAGGTTGGCTACATCCACATCCCCGACATGGGACCAAACGGCATGACAGCCTTCACAAAATACTACTACCCGCAGCTCGAAAAGAAGGCACTTCTCATTGACGACCGCATGAACGGCGGCGGCAACGTATCACCTATGATACTTGAGCGCCTGCAACGCGAGGTCTACCGCATAACAATGGGACGCAACCGCAAGGGCGGAGTAGTGCCCGCTGAAGCACACTACGGTCCCAAGCTCTGTCTCATGGACAAATACTCAATGTCCGACGGCGACCAGTTCCCTCACGGCTTCCGCAAATTGGGCATAGGCAAACTGATGGGCTGCCGCACATGGGGAGGCATCGTAGGTATCTCAGGCTCACGCCCCTACATCGACGGACAGGATATGCGCACCCCCTTCTTCACCTCCTACTCAAAAGAGGGAGAGTGGCTGATAGAGGGTACAGGTGTCTCGCCCGACTTCGAGGTGGATATCAACCCGTTCGAGGACTACAAAGGTAACGACAACCAGATAAACAAGGCAGTGGAGTATTTGTTGAAAGAGATAGAGAAATATCCCGCTCTTCCCGCAGCGCCCGCCGACCCTGTAAGAGTAAGAAAAAGATAAAATATTACGATAATATATAGTAGATAAGATGACAAAGATTACAAAAGAAGAGGCACTTAAATATCATGCCGGCAAACGCCCCGGTAAGATAGAGGTTGTGCCCACGAAGCCCTATTTTACACAGATGGACCTGAGCTTGGCCTACTCACCCGGAGTAGCAGAGCCATGTCTCGAAATTCAGAAAGATCAGGAAAATGCATATAAATACACCGACAAGGGCAACCTTGTGGCGGTAATCTCCAACGGTACGGCAGTGCTCGGTCTTGGAGACATAGGCGCCCTCAGCGGAAAGCCTGTGATGGAGGGTAAGGGCCTGTTGTTCAAGATTTACGCAGGAATCGACGTATTCGATATTGAGGTTGACGAGAAGAATCCCGAAAAGTTTATCGAAGCTGTAAAGGCAATCTCTCCCACTTTCGGAGGTATTAACCTTGAGGACATCAAGGCGCCCGAATGTTTTGAAATCGAGCGCCGTCTGAAAGAGGAACTCGATATTCCTGTGATGCACGACGACCAGCATGGTACAGCCATAATCTCGGCAGCAGGTCTTCTTAATGCCCTTGAGGTCAACGGAAAGAACATCGCAGATGTGAAGGTTGTAGTCAACGGAGCCGGTGCAGCAGCAATCTCATGCGCACGTCTCTATGTGGCAGTGGGTGTAAGGAGAGAGAATGTGGTAATGCTCGACAGCCGCGGTGTAATCAGCATTGACCGTCCTTCGCTCACTCCCGAAAAGCAGGAGTTTGCAACTACACGCACCGACATCCACACACTCGAAGAGGCAATGGTGGGTGCAGATGTGTTCCTCGGTCTTTCAAAGGGCAACATCCTCTCTCAGGATATGATACGTTCAATGGCAAAAGACCCTATTGTCTTTGCTCTTGCTAACCCCGTGCCCGAAATCACATACGAAGAGGCAATGGCGAGCCGTCCCGATGTGCTCATGAGTACAGGCCGTTCCGACTATCCCAACCAGATAAACAACGTTATCGGTTTCCCCTACATATTCCGTGGTGCGCTCGACACAGCAGCCCGAGCAATCAACGAGGAGATGAAGATTGCAGCCGTTCACGCTATTGCAAACCTTGCCAAGCAGCCCGTACCCGAGATTGTGAACAAGGTATACCATGTTAGCAACCTCAGCTTCGGCCGCGACTATTTTATTCCGAAACCCGTTGACCCCCGCTTGCTTACCGAGGTGTCTACAGCAGTAGCCAAGGCTGCCATCGAGAGCGGCGTAGCGCGTAAGGTAATCACCGATTGGGACAAGTACAAGGAGGGCCTGCTCGAACTTATGGGCCGCGAGTCTAAGCTTACACAGCAGATACACGAAATGGCACGCACCAATCCCCAGCGTGTGGTATTTGCCGAGGGTATGCACCCCACTATGCTCAAGGCAGCCGTTGAGGCTAAGGCAATGGGCATCTGTTATCCCATCCTCTTGGGTAACGAGGAGCGTATAGAGAAACTTGCCGCAGAGCTCGACCTCAACCTCGAAGGTATTGAGATAGTGAACCTCAGACACGACCGCGAGGCTGCGCGTCGCGAAAGATACGCAAAAATCTTTACCGAAAAGCGCTACCGCGAGGGTTATACCTTCGACGAGGCGAATGACAAGATGTTCGAGCGCAACTATTTCGGAATGATGATGGTGGAGGTAGGCGATGCCGATGCATTCATCACCGGTGTATATACAAAATATTCGAATACCATCAAGGTGGCACGCGAGGTTATCGGTCTTCAGCCGGGCTTCAATACATTCGCCACAATGCACATCCTTAACTCCAAGAAGGGTACATACTTTGTAGCGGATACTCTTATAAACCGCCATCCTTCCAAGGAGATAATGAAGGATATTGCCCGTCTGGCAGAAAAGTCTGTACGCTTCTTCAACCACACTCCTATAATGGCGATGGTCTCTTACTCAAACTTCGGAACAGACAAGAACGGAAGTGCCGAGGCTGTGCACCGCGCAATCGAGGAGCTGCAACGCGAGTATCCCGAATGGGCTATCGACGGCGAAATGCAGGTCAACGTGGCTATGGATAAGGAACTGCGCGATACAAAGTATCCTTTCACCCGCCTGAAGGGCCTCGATGTAAACACCCTTGTATTCCCCAACCTTACATCGGCAAATGCATCGTACAAGTTCGTGCAGGCAATGAGCCCCGACACTGAGGTTATCGGCCCTATCCAGATGGGATTGAACAAGGCCATCCACTTTATCGACTTCGAAAGTTCGGTGCGCGACATTGTCAACGTAACTGCAGTTGCTGTTATCGATGCAATGGTCAATAAGGACAGATAAGTCGTAGGATTACATAAAAAATGATAGCTCACCGCCGAGGCAGTGAGCTATCATTTTTTATGTATAGAACCTATAGTTACTTATTTCTTTTTATTGATAAGCTCGTCCATTCTTATAAGTGTCTGTACAGAGAGCAGTGTGCAGTTAATCCAGTCTGTGCCGACAAGGAAGTTGCGCCAGAATGTAGAAATTTTTCCGGTGTTGGGGTTCTGCATGATTGTCAGCATATCTATCAGCGCCTTTGCCTTTGTGAATGCAAGCTCATCGCCGGTCTCTTCGTAGAGGCTGAGCCATGCATTTGCCACGTTGCAGGCGCTGTGGTCAATAGGTACCATATATTTGTACTGCTCGGTTACGCAGGGTGTGTGGTTTACCTTTATAATACCATATTTCTTGACAGGTGTATCCCAGAATACAAACTGGTCCTCGCAGAAGAGTACAAGGTCAATTGCATCCTGCAATTCGCTTTTTGTTGTATTCTCTTTGCCAAGCAGATAGGTTGCATAGGGGGCTGCGGTACAGTTTGTCAGGTTTTCGTAGGGCTGGAGGCCAAGCACAGTACCATCCTCAAACTGTCCTGTCATGTCAAACGACTTCAGCGCTCCCTCCTGCATCCATTTTTCGGAGAGTGCGAACATCTTGTCGTACTTCTTTATGCCATATTGCTGTTGCAGACGTTGCAGATATTCGAGCATGGGGTGGAGCAGGGCACGTACCTCGTTTACAGGTTCGCCTGTGGCAAAATCCATCTTGATAGGGAATGAGCCATCTTCGGCCTGAATCCGTGCGTATGTGTCTGTGATGTTCATGGCGCGGTCAAAGTATTCCTTCTTCCCTGTTGCATCGTATAGGTCGAGGAAGGCATTCGCTGCGCTCAGGGCTTCCATTGCCATTGTCTTGCCTTTGTTGCGCTTTGCTCCCGATGTTACGTAGTTGCCATAATAGGTGGGAGGGAAGAATGCGAGCGGGTCGCCTTCGGGACGGCTCTCGTTGATGAGGAACTGTGCCGCATTTTCCGCAATCTTCAGAGCGTCCTCCTTAAGCTCAGGACAGAGACGGGCGAGCATGACCTCAACGCTTATTGTGGCGCTAATTATCTTGCAGGGGTATGTGTTAAGCTCATAGGACATGTCAGGAGTAGGGCCTTTCTTCCAGTTCTGTATTGCGGGCATGTTGTGTATGTAGAGCAGTGCCAGCAGAGCCGACTCCTTGTATCCGCGAACGGCACCATGATAGGGGCCTGTGAAGGGTGTGTCGCGGTAGAATTTGCGCTCACCTACAGTGGCGATGCTCTTGCCCGCCTTGTCAAGTGCCTCGATTGTAAGTATCACATTGCCGACCTCAATCTGTTGCCAAATTGGTGCAAGGGAAAGGTTGGGGGCCTTTTCGGTGAACGACCATTTTTTTGCATTCTCTTTTACGTTCTGTGTTACTGTGTATCTGTATTTCACAGCACCCTCAACCTCCTTGAAGTCGAATGCAGGGGCATACATGAATTTGTTTGAGAATTTGTTCCAATAGGGGTTCCTGCCTTCGTATCCGGGGCGGATAGGGGTGTTGTACTCGGCTTTTGCCTTTTTGTTGAGTGTGGCGAATTTGTCTGCAGTCCTGCACGATGTTATTGCAAGGAGTGCAACGAGTGTAAGGATAATGTTTTTCATTTATATTTATTTTTGGAGATTCTATTCTTTTTCCATGTGGCGTCCCCACCACTTGGTAGAACGTATGAACAGCAACCATTGCGAAAGGAAATAGGGTACCAGTATGTAGTAGGTCGCGTGGGGAATATGCTCCACGAATCTGTTCCATGCGAGTATCATGTCCGAGGCAAGGAAGAGTGCTCCGCCGAGGGCAAAGACTTTGCTTCGCTGTTGCAGTGCGCACCACAGCATGAAGGATATCAGCAGAGCGTATATCAATACTCCGCAGCTCATCACACCTTCCGGTACGTGCGGGAATATTTTCACAAGGGCAAATATGACCAATGGCAGCACTAAGATAGTTGCCGCTATCTTGTATCTTGTTGAAAGGCGTCCGTATTTCCTGCGTTCCACTCCAAGTCTGTAACGCGACAAAAAGTATAGTATCAGAAACACGTGCGCAAGGGCAAAGGCGCCCATCTGCCCCATGAAGTTGCCCACAGCCCCCATGTAGTCTCCCAGGCATGAGAAGAACATGGCAAAGGTCATTTGCCACGGAAGCAGTTTGAAGGATGCGATGAACAGCAGTGCCACAGGCAAAGCTAATTTGCATGGTATCGGCAGCGGAAGAAAATATATTGCCACTGCAATGAAGTAGAGTACGGAGATTGTGATTACCTCCATTTTTGTTCTGTAAAATGTATCGCTCATAATATCTATAATATTGGTGAGAAGAGCCTTGCCACCGACTCCTTGAGTCTTTGCGGCAGGCTGCGTTGCTCTTTAAGTTCTTTATATGTCAGTTGACGGCAGTTGCGTATGTCGTCCATAAATATCTCTTTCAGTTGTCGGGCAATATTGCCATCGTAAACAAATGTATTTATTTCGAAATTACATTCGAAACTTCTGAAGTCTATGTTTGCCGAACCTATCGAAGCCAACGAGTCGTCGCTCACAAGCATCTTGGAGTGCAGGAATCCCTTTTTGTAAAGATAGACCTTTGCTCCTGCCGACATTACATCGGCAAGGTATGAACGCGATGCAAGCTGTGTCATGATGTTGTCGCTCTCTTCGGGTACCATAATCCTTACATCTGCTCCGGCAAGTGCAAGGTTCAGTATGGCTGTGAGCACATAGTCGCTGGGCATGAAGTAGGGCGTCTGTATGTAGAGATAGTCGCGGCTGCATGATATTGCGTATGCCATTCCCTGCAACATTTCGCGCCATACACCAATAGGGTTCGACGACACGGTCTGTGTGAGTATTCTTCCCTCTGTCTCTGCCTCGGGATAATAACGGGAACCGCTTATCAGCGAGCGGTCGGCAAAGTACCAGTCGACAAGGAAAGAGGTCTGCATACTGTATACAGCTTCGCCACGCACAAACAGCATTATGTCGCGCCATGCGCCCCATTTGCCGCCGTCTACGTATCTGTCGGCTACGTTCATGCCTCCGATAAATGCCCGCTTACCGTCGATTATTACCAGTTTGCGGTGGTTGCGGTAGTTGACCTTGCCGGGTGAAAAGGGGAAGCGTACCTTCAGGAACCCTTTTACATATATACCGGCGCAACGCATCTCTTCGAAAAACTCATAGTCTGTGGTCCAGCATCCCACATCATCGTAGAGCAGTCGCACCTCTACACCCTCTTCGGCTTTGGCCATGAGCGCTTCGCGGACTCTATGGCCGGTAGCATCGTCGCGGAAAATGTAGAACTGTATGTGTATATGATCCTTTGCCTGTCCTATTTCGCTTATCAGGCGGTCGAAAAATTCAGTACCGTCTGAGATTATTTCAATATCGCTCTTTTCGGTAGGATAAGCATCGGCAATATTTTCAAAGAACTGTATCAGCCGCGAGTATTTTTCGGGTATATTCAACTTCTGCTCGGAATGGGCACAGATGAGAAGGCTTTTCTTCTGGATCTGTGTGAGGAAGCGGCGGTTGATCAGCCGCCGTCTGCGGTTGTCTCTGCCGAAGATGAAGTATATTATCAGTCCAATGAACGGCAGGGCGAGTATGACCATTACCCATGCTATTGTCTTGATGGGTATCCGATTGTTCAGCACTACGTTCAGCGAAGTGATGATTGCCACTATCATGTATAACCAATAGAGGCAACTGATAATTTCCCGGAAGGTTATTGCGTCGGGCAGCATCTTGTTTTTTGTTTCTATTTGCGAAAGTAGCATTTTTTTTACACTTCTGCAACAAAATAGTTTCGGTGTTTTGTTTTTTTACTCTTAATCTCCCTATAGACAAAAAAAGAGTAAATTTGTTTCCTATTGCCATCGGATTGAATTATTTTTGCAGTCGTGTTGTGAAAATGAGTATAATTTGTACCATTTTTAGAAGCTGTTTGAATTTTATTTCGGAATTATTTGAGAGCTATTTTGAGTAGATTTTCTTTCGCATTTTGCAGGGAATAGCGGGCTATTTCCAAAAAATAAGAAAGAAAAGATGCCGAAATAGACTCAAATAAGCCGAAATGAAGGGAGCAAATATAGAATTATTATCTAATAAAATTCAAACAGCTTCTTACAATATTTTAAGTTTGTTTGCGTTTTAAGATAAAACGCTACTGATTGTTTCTTTGAAGAACTACAAATGAAAATACTTTTTTTAACAGATAATTTCCCACCCGAAGTAAACGCGCCTGCCACGCGTACTATGGAGCATTGCAGGGAGTGGGTAAAGTCGGGGCACGAGGTTACGGTTATTACCTGTTTCCCGAATTATCCGACAGGAATAGTGTATCCCGGGTATAAGAATTCCCTATATAAAGTTGAGCAGATGGATGGCATAAAGGTTGTCCGCGTATGGAGCTATATGACTGCAAATAAAGGCTTCATTAAGCGCATTGCCGATTTTGTCAGTTTTTCTGTTACCTCTTTTTTCGCGGGGCTTTTTCAAAAATGTGATATTATAGTTGCAACCTCTCCACAGTTCTTTACAGCGCTTTCGGGACGCACCCTGCATTTCTTCAAACGTAAGCCGTGGGTGATGGAGGTGCGTGACCTTTGGCCTGACTCTATCAAGGCCGTTGGAGCCATGAAGGAGAGCCCGGTGCTGAAATATTTCTCTATGGAGGAGAAATGGTGCTATAAGTCAGCCGAAAAGATTGTGGTGGTTACCGAGTCGTTCAAACGCGAAATTATTAAGAAAGGTATTCCTGCCGAAAAGATTTACGTAGTAAAGAACGGTGCAAATACCGAACTTTTCCGTCCTCAGGCAAAGTGCGAGGAGTTGCTCCGTAAATATAAGATGGAGGGCAAACGTGTGCTCGGTTACATTGGTACATTGGGCATGGCACACAAAATTGACTTCCTTATAGATTGTGTCAAGGGACTTGACGATTATGTGCTTATGATTCTGGGAAACGGAGCGGAGCGCGACAATATAAAGGCTAAGATAGAGGCTGAGAATCTGAAAAATGTGGTTCTTGTTGATGCTGTACCCAAGAGCGAAGTTGTGAAATATGTGGCGCTTCAGGATGCCGCATTGGTCAATTTGCGTCGTACCCCGTTGTTTACCACTGTTATACCTTCGAAGATTTTTGAGACAGCGTCGATGCACATTCCCATTCTTTTGGGTGTAGACGGCGAGGCACGAGCAATGGTTGAGGAATTTGGTGCAGGTCTCTATTACGAACCCGAAAACAAAGAGGATTTTCTTGATAAACTGAATAAGCTCTTTTCATCGGATGATGTCTATAAAGCGTGCTGCGACGGTGGCGCAAAGCTTGCCGAGGCTTACGACAGAAAGCGCTTGGCTCAGGAGATGTTGAGTATATTACAGAAATAAAAGGATAGTTGAAATACTTTAAACGGGTCAGGAGCAATGCTTCCGACCCGTTTAAAGTATATGCAAGGAGAATTTTCAAATACAACTCTTCGGTAAACGCATTTAAACTCTTTAATGTGAACTCGATATAAGCCCCCTCTGTCCTTCTGCAATTTATATAAACTCCTCCTCTTGAAGAGGAGGTGGATTCAA
>JAFYLO010000194.1 GCA_017557045.1 Bacteroidaceae bacterium
AGGTTCTATAAATTAGGTCGCGACGATTTTGAGTTTTATTTTTAGTAGATTTTTGATGTTTGTAAGGGCGCGATGCGGGCATCGCAACCGAGCAAATATAAAAAAGATGCAAAAATAAAGCCAAAAGCGGCCGAAACTGAACTCACACCACCAAGAATATTAAATTACTAATTTATAGAACCTCCCATGCCATATAACAGCGCCCCATTTGCAGATACCACCTATTATCATTATCTTCGCAGGACAAACAGACACCGTATGCACATCATCCGATACAGAAAAGAGTTGAAGAGTGAATGGGATCAATTTGTGGCCAATGCAAAGAACGCCACATTCCTGTTCATGCGCGACTACATGGACTATCACTCCGACCGCTTCACTGATGCCTCGCTCATGTTCTACAAAGGCAACGAACTGCGGGCGCTGCTCCCCTTGAACCACAATATCGCAGACAGCACAGCCGACTCCCACGGCGGACTCACATACGGCGGCTTCATACTCTCAAACGACAGCAGGATGGGCGAGGTTACAGAGATGATGCGCCTCACCACGGAATGGGCAAAAGAGCAACTGCACGCAAAAAAAATAATCTACAAGCCAACTCCATACATCTACCACCTGCAACCCTCGCAGGAGGATCTCTACGCCCTCTTCGCCATAGGAGCCCGACTGACGGGACGCAGTCTCTCATCCACCATCGACAACAAGGAGCGTATAGCATTCGGGCAACTGCGTCGCCGAAAAGCCCAAAAAGCGGCAAAGGAGGGCATCACATACAAAGAGGACAACGACTACGCAACATACTGGGAGATACTCACCGGCCTGCTTACAGAGGCCCACGACTGTCGCCCTACGCACACAGTGGAAGAGATTGAACTGCTCCACTCGCGCTTCCCCGACAATATAAAGCTATATACGGCATACAAGGCGGAGAAGATGCTTGCCGGCTGCGTAGTCTACGAAACAAAAAAGACAGCCCACATACAATACATTGCCTCATCTCCCGAAGGAAAGGAGAAAGGAGCACTTGACGGGTTATTCAAATATCTATTCGAAAATATTTACAACAAGATAGAATACATTGACTTCGGAATCTCAACCGAAAGGAGGGGCGCATACCTGAACGAAGGCCTGCTGTTCCAGAAAGAGGGTTTCGGCGGACGCGCCGTAACATACGACATCTACGAAATCAGCCTTACCGATTAAAACACCATATTATAAAAAAAGCGCATCGTTTAAACGATGCGCTTGCTCTTAGTAGCGGGGGAAGGGATCGAACCTCCGGCCTTTGGGTTATGAGCCCAACGAGCTACCACTGCTCCACCCCGCGATGCGGTTTTCAAAACTGATGCAAAGGTAAGGCATTTTTTCTTACCCACCAAATTTTAGAGCAACTTTTTTCAGATTTAACATACATTTACTATATTTTTGTGTAAAAATATATGCACAAATGTGCAAAAGGCGTATATTTGCAAATCACAACGAGCAACTAAGAAGCTGCTTGAATTTTATTTCGGAATTATTTGAGAAATATTTAACTTTGTTGAAGTTGCTACCACTCGCTGTGCAATTTGTGAACAAGTTCACATTGCGCTCGTTTAACCGCAACTTTTGGAGTAGATTTTCTTTCGCATTTTGCAGGGAATAGCGAGCTATTTCCAAAAATAAGAAAGAAAAGATGCCAAAATAGGCTCAATCGACGACAAACCGAGCGCTATTCAAGCTCGCTTGAAAATAGCCGAGGTGCGAAGGAGATGAACTCTGTTAAATAAGCCGAAATGAACAGCGCAAATATAGAATTATTTTTCAAGAAAATTCAAACAGCTTCTAAGATATAGCTCGATATAGAAATAAAAAAACAAATTCAGTCATGCCTACGATTGACACAAGAGAACTGATAATAGATGTAGCGAGACGATTGTTCGCCCAACAAGGCATTGAGAGCACCACAATCGGAGATGTTGCGACAGCATCCAACAAAAGCCGCCGCACCATATATACATATTTCAAAAGCAAGGAAGAGTTACTCGAAGCCTCCATCGAGAGCGAAATGAAAAAAATCTCCGCAGCCATGAAGAAGGTTGCATCAGAGAAAATCTCCCCCGACAAGAAGCTCATAAAACTTATATTCGTCAGACTGAGAATAACACGAAGCATCGTAAGACGCAACAGCGGACTCCACTCGGAATACTTCGGAAACATGTGGATTGTCGAGCATATACGCCGTACATTCGACATACACGAAATAGCCCTCTTCCGCTCCATTATAGCCGACGGACAACAACAGGGCATATTCAACGTGGAAAGCCCCGACTTGACAGCCCGATTCCTGCACTTCTGTCTCAACGGCCTGGAGATACCATTCGTCAAAGGAGTTATCAACAAGCACAAGGACGAAGAATTCCTTAAAAACTTCTCGGAAAAATTAATACTCAGCGCACTTGGCGCAAACAAAAGCAAATAAGCATCCTCACGCCATGAACATACTACACGAAGACAACCACATAATAATAATAAACAAAAGAGCAGGCGAGATTGTTCAAGGCGACAAGACCGGCGACGCATCGCTGTGCGACACACTCAAACAATACCTGAAAGAAAAATACAACAAGCCCGGAAACGTATTTGTAGGGCTACCCCACCGACTCGACCGCCCCGTAAGCGGAATAGTAATCTTTGCAAAGACCAGCAAGGCTCTTGAACGTCTCAACGAAATGTTCCGCGAAGGCAGAGTGGACAAAAGATACTGGGCTATCACCAGAGAGCTACCCGAAGAACCCGAAAAAGAACTCACACACTGGATTGTGCGTAACGAGAAAATGAACAAGAGTTTCGCATACCCCAAAGAGGTGAAAAATTCCAAAAAAGCCACACTGCGCTACAAGGTTAAAGCATCGTCGCGCACATACAATCTCATTGAGGTAGAACTTCTTACCGGCCGCCACCACCAGATAAGGTGCCAGCTGTCGGCCATAGGCTGCCCCATAAAAGGCGACCTCAAATACGGCGCCAAACGCTCCAACCCCGACGGAAGCATCTCGCTTCACGCACGAAGCGTGGAATTTATCCACCCCGTATCGAAAGAGAACATCAAAATCACAGCCCCTGTTCCACAAGACACCTTGTGGCAAAGTTTCGAAGAGTAACACTTTCTATAGAAAAGCCCCACCATGCAGCATAAATACACATTATGTTGCATGTTTTCATTTACAAAGACCCCTGATTGACAATGCAAAGAAAGGTATCTTAACAAACAATATTTGCTCATATCACTGCATTTAAGTACCTTTGCCAAGATTTTGCGCAGCGAACGGATGTAAAAATCAATACGCTGCAAACCACAGGACGAGAAAAACAAGAAAAATATATGAAAAGCTACAAAACAGTAAACAACCTCTTCGGCTGGCTATGCTTCTTCGTTGCTACGTTGACATACTGCCTCACCGTAGAACCCACCGCGAGTTTCTGGGACTGCCCGGAATTCATCCTCTCTGGTAACAAACTGGAAATAGGACACCCTCCCGGAGCACCCTTCTTCATGCTCACTGCAAACTTCTTCTCGCTCTTCGCATCACCCGAAAAGGTGGCACTCATGGTAAACATAATGTCGGCAGTGCTCAGTGCGGCAGGCATCATGTTCCTCTTCTGGAGCATCACCCACCTTGTGCGCAAGCTCATTGTGAAGAAAGACTCTGAAATGACAACCTCGCAGATGATAACCATCATCGGTTCCGGTCTTGTGGGAGCACTCGCCTACACATGGAGCGACACATATTGGTTCAGCGCGGTAGAAGGCGAAGTTTACGGATACTCGTCGCTGTTTACCGCTGTAGTATTCTGGCTCATACTCAAATGGGAAGATGTTGCCGACACTCCCCACAGCGACAAGTGGCTCATACTCATAGCCTACCTTGTGGGACTCTCCATCGGAGTACACCTGCTTAACCTTCTCTGTATCCCCGCAATAGTACTTGTGGCATACTACAAAAAAGCCCCCAATGCCAACCTTATAGGTTCACTTTTGGCACTCACCCTCTCTATGGTTCTTGTGGCAATTGTGCTTTACGGCATTGTGCCCGGCGTAGTAAAGGTTGGCGGATGGCTGGAGCTGTTCTTCGTGAACACACTCGGAATGCCATTCAACACCGGCCTCATCATCTACATACTGCTGATGCTCGGCGTCATTGTATGGAGCATCTATGAGAGCGAAAAGGGAACCAACCGTAACCGCCAGGTCATCTCTTTCCTCGCCACAATAGCCCTACTCGGTATTCCCTTCTACGGAAACGGATTCACAAGCATACTGTTAGGCATTGTCGTACTCGGCCTGCTGGCACTTTTGCTCTACGGCAAGGCACAACAGAAATATTGGGTAAACACACGCATACTCAACACTTCGCTGCTCTGTATGCTGCTCATAGTCATAGGTTACTCGTCTTACGCACTTATAGTAATCCGCTCATCGGCAAACACTCCGATGGACCAGAACTCACCTGAGGACATCTTCACACTCGGCAAATACCTCGGCCGCGACCAGTACGGCAAACGCCCCCTCTTCTACGGTCAGGCATACAGTTCGGAATATCTATACGAGAATGCAGGCCGTGGCAATTGGCGTGCTGTAACTAAAAACGGCGCACCCGAATATGGTCGCAAGGAGAAAGCCACTCCCGACGAAAAAGATTCATACGAACTGCTCAGATACGACTTTGATATTGTCTATGCACAGAATATGTTCTTCCCCCGTATGTATGACCCCAGATTCGCTGCATACGGCCCGGCAAAGACCAACTTGTACGAACGCTGGATAGGCGAAAAAATCACCGGCTACAACGTAGAATACAAGGTCGGTGGAGAAGTGATGAATGTAAAGATGCCTACACAGTGGGACAACTTCCGTTTCTTCCTCAACTACCAGCTTAACTACATGTACTGGAGATACTTCTTCTGGAACTTTGTAGGCAGACAGAATGACCTTCAGGGACACGGAGATCTCGATCGCGGAAACTGGATAACAGGTATCTCATTCATCGACGAGTTACTTGTCGGCAATCAGGAGCTTATGCCCTCATTCCTTAAAGAGAACAAGGGACGCAACGTATTCTTCGCACTGCCCCTCATCCTCGGAATCCTCGGTATATTCTGGCAGTGCAAGAAGGGCGACGCCGGAGTGCGCCAATTCTGGGTGGTATTCTTCCTCTTCTTCATGACAGGAATAGCTATCGTGCTCTATCTTAACCAGATGCCTATGCAGCCCCGTGAGCGCGACTACGCATACGCCGGCTCTTTCTATGCCTTTGCAATATGGATTGGAATGGGCGTCGCAGCCATCACCGAGTGGTTCAAGAAGCAGAATGCAGCCATCAGCGCATCTGTTGCCGGCATCTGCCTTCTCGTACCCATTCAGATGGTATCTCAGACATGGGACGACCACGACCGCAGCGGACGATACGCATGCCGCGACTTCGGACAGAACTACCTCAATTCAATATCACAGGACAAGAACCCCGTAATCTTCACCTGCGGCGACAACGACACATTCCCCTTGTGGTACAATCAAGAAGTAGAAGGTGTCAGAACCGATGCACGTGTATGCAACCTCTCTTATCTGCACACCGATTGGTACATCGACCAGATGCGCCGCCCCGCATACGAATCGCCCTCGCTGCCCATCACATGGGAACGTATTGACTACGCAGGCAATGCCAACGAGTCAATATACATAAAGCCCGAAAAGGAGGAGCAGATCAAGAAATTGTATGCACAGAATCCCGAAATGCGCAAAATTCTCGGCGATAATCCTTTCGAGGTCAAGAACGTAATGAAGAACTGGGTACGCTCAAAGGACGAGCGCTTCCACATGATACCCACAGACACATTGTACATCCCCATCAACAAGGAGGCTGTATTGCGTTCAGGCATGGTAATCCCCCACGAGTACCGCGACACTATGCCCGAATACATGGTGATATCACTCAAAGGCCGCGACCGTCTCTTCCGTGCCGACCTCATGTTGCTCGAAATGCTTGCCGAAGCAAATTGGGAACGTCCTCTTTACATGTCACGTACAGTAGGTAGCGAGAACTACCTGTCGTCACTCTCCGACTTCTTCGTCACCGAAGGTCTTGCACACCGCATCACCCCCTTCAATTGGAAGAAACTCGGATACGGTTCGCAGTACGAGACAATCATCGACTCCGACAAGATGTACGACAATGTGATGAACCGCTTCAAGTTCGGAGGCATCGCCGAAAACCCCGACTACTACCTCGACGAGACAACAAGCCGCATGGTATACACCCACAGAATGTTGTTTGCTTCGCTTGCCGAGCGCCTCTACATTGAAGACCGCAACAAAGAGGCATTAGAGGTTCTTGAGCGTGCCGAGCAGGTGATGCCCGGCAGCATAGTGCCCCACAAGTCCGACCTTGGAGCAGTCTCTATGGCCGACACCTACATTAAATTGGGCAAGAAAGACAAAGCAATGGAAATAATCAATGCCTCTACAGGCGACGTACTTGAATACCTCAATTGGTGCGCAAGCCTCAGCGGCAGAAAGTATAGTGCAGTCTCAAGCGACTTTGCATTCAACCTTCGTCTGCTCAAAATGACAATAGATGTATTGAAAGATGGCGGCGCTGAATACAAAGAAGAGGCCAACCGCTACGAGAGCGAGTTCAACAAATATTACAATGTTTGGCGCACACGACGCTCATAATCAATAATCCACTAATATCGCAAAGGTATGTTTATAGAACAGGTGCCCCCCTTTTTCCGTCGATTGTATCCCCAGGCAATCTGGCGAATGGACCCCGACGAAAAGGCGGTGTACCTCACCTTTGACGATGGTCCCATCCCCGAAGTAACCCCGTGGGTGCTCAGCGTGCTCGCCCGATACAATGTGAAGGCAACATTCTTCATGGTAGGCGACAACGTACACAAATTCCCCGATGAATACCGTATGGTTGTCGAAGGCGGACACCGCATAGGCAACCACACTTTCAACCATAAGAAGGGAATATTCATAAAAACAAAAAGATATGTGGAGAATGTGGACTACGCCGACGCGTTCCTGCACACCAACCTCTTTCGCCCTCCACACGGAATAGTACGCCGCGCAATATTCAACGAACTGCGCAAGCGCTACAAAGTGGTAATGTGGGATGTAGTAACCCGCGACTACAGTTTCCGTCTCTACGGCGAAGATGTACTTGCCAACATCAAAAAGTATGTAAGGAACGGTTCCATAATAACCTTCCACGACTCAATGCGCTCATACACCAACCTGAAATATGCCCTGCCTCGCTCCATCGAATGGTTGCTGGAACAGGGATACACATTCAAAGTGATAGAATGAGCAGACAACAACTGACAGCCCTCATAAAGCAAAAGGCCAAAGAGCTTGGCCTGCACTCATGTGGCATCACGAGGGCAAAAGCCGTCCCGGAGGAGGTGCGCCACAAATTCGAACAATGGATAGCAGCAGGATGCAACGGCGAAATGTCTTATATGGCAAGAAACCTTGAAAAGCGAATGAATCCCGCACTGTTGGTCGAAGGCTGCAAAAGCATAATAGTGGTAGCACAAAACTACTACACAGAAAAAGCCTCGCCGCAACTATCACAGTACGCACAAGGCTCCGACTATCACAAAATAGTAAAAGACAAGCTCCATCAGCTGCTCGAATACATCAACACCCTGCACCCTGCACGCGGACGCGCATTCTGCGACTCTGCTCCCGTGCTCGAACGTTACCTTGCCACACAGGCAGGAATAGGCTGGTGCGGCCGCAACAGGCAACTTATAATTCCCGGTGCAGGCACACATTTCTTTCTCGGCGAACTATTCATAGACATAGAACTTGAATACGACACCCCCTGCACAGAACAACATTGCGGCAACTGCCGCGCCTGCATAGAGGCATGCCCCGGAAAAGCTCTTAGCGAAGAAGGAATTGATGCCCGCCGATGCCTTTCGTATCTTACGATAGAATACCGCGGGGAACTGCCGCAGGAGACAGGAGAGATAGCCGGCACAGGTATATACGGATGCGACAGATGTCAAAGCGTCTGCCCACACAACAAATTTGCCTGCCAACACAACGAACCGCTCCTCGACGCAAACGAAGAACTGCTCTCTATGGGCATAGAAGATTGGAAAAACCTTACAGAAGAGCGATTCGACAATCTGTTCAAGGATAGCGCCGTACAACGCTGCGGATACAACATACTGATGCGCAACATAAAATACATACTCGACAAATGAAAAGATACAGAAGTCTCTACTACAAGAAGAACCCCATGATAAAGGTCACGGCGGCAATATACAGTCTGATGCTGATTGTGCTTATACCCTTCATAACCGTCAACTTCGAATCGATAGCAGCAGACAGCTATCTGATCATAGGATTCCTGATAATAACACCCTACACGCTCTTCATGCTGCTGCGTGCACTCTACCTGATATTCGAAACTGTAGAGATAGACGAAGAGAAGAGAGAGATTACCCTGCGCATACTGCGCAAAAGTTTTGCACAAGACACCGTAAAAGCTATAAAAAAAGTGCGTCCCGGACAGTTGCGTCTGGAGACAACATCGGGCACATACCCCCTCTCTGTCGAAGAGGAAGAGGAGTTTATAAAGAGATTCAAGAATATATTCAGACAAGCAGCCATCTATTAGGAAAAAGAGCAATAAGCCGTCAGTCCTATGTTTTCATTAGACAGAAATATTCCCTGAACAATAACAAAAAACTATACTTTTTGTTCGAAAAGGTTCAATAACAATGTCATTTTTACCTAAATTCACTTAAAATTCAAAGTTTTTTCAGTAATTTTGAGGTGAATATATAATTCACACTGCAAAACGGATGTTATTTTGTCTGATTTGCAAGTGAAAAGTAGAATCTGAGAACTATGAAAGAACAGTTGGAAACACTCAATTCCGTAACCATAAATTTTGGTGAAGGAGGCATGACTATTGTAAACATTATCCTTGCTTTCGTCATGTTCGGAGTTGCCCTCGGCATCAAGCCACGAACCATTAAGGATATTTTCAAGAAACCCAAGTCCATTATAACAGGGGCAATATTGCAATGGTTAGCCCTTCCGGCAATAACATTTGCTGTTGCACTGGCCTTAAGCCCGGCCATTACTCCAATGATTGCCCTTGGAATGATATTGGTGGCGTCGTGTCCGGGAGGCAACATTTCAAATTTCCTCTCATCGCTATCAAAAGGCAACATTGTGCTATCGGTCTCACTGACAGCATTAACAACAGCTATGGCACCAATCATCACCCCTATCAATTTCTTTTTCTGGGGATCGATGTACAGCCACTTCATAAGCATAAAGAGCGATATTCCCATGTTGGTGATACCGTTCATCCCCATGCTTGAACAGATACTGTTGCTATTGGGACTTCCAATAGTATTGGGACTTCTCTTCGCACACTACTTCCCTGCAGCTACCAAGAAGATTATCAAACCTTCACAGATTATATCGGTGTTGCTGTTCGTTGGTATGGTAGTAGTCTCTTTTGCACAGAATTTCCAGATATTCATTGATAATATTTTTTACGTATTCTTCATTGTAATGCTTCACAATGGAACAGCATTGGCTACAGGATACTTTGGCGGCAAGGCCGCAGGACTGCCACTGAATGACACAAAGTCGCTTACAATAGAGACCGGAATACAAAACTCAGGCTTGGGACTTATATTGCTGTTCAACCCCCACATATTCCCGCCCGAAATATGGCACGGCCACTACGGAGGAATGCTTTTCATAACTGCATGGTGGGGAATATGGCATATATTGTCAGGACTTTGCGTAGCATACTATTTCCGCAGAAAACATTAGAAGGTGTTTAAGAAGCTAAACATGGGAAAGAAAAGAATAAAGAAAATACAGGACTACGACATAAAATACAATTTGCTTTTCCGCTACGTAGCCTTTACATTGAGACACTCATACAGCAGCATACTGCATGTAGGGAAAGAGAATATTCCTACGGACGGAGCCATAATCTTCGCCCCTAACCACACGAATACACTGATGGATGCTTTGGTTGCACTAACCATTGACCGCAGCCCCAAAGTGTTTGTTGCCCGTGCCGACATATTCCGGAACCGCAAGCTGGCCCGCATACTCACATTCCTTAAAATGATGCCCATCATGCGTCAGCGCGACGGCTTCAATGCAGTGAAAAAGAATCAGGAGATAATCGACAAATCCGTTGATGTACTGAAAAGCAGGATTCCTTTCTGCATATTCCCCGAAGGGACACATTTGGCAAAATACTCCTCATTGCCACTATCAAAAGGTATATTCAGAATTGCAATGCAGGCACACGAACAGATGCCGCAGACACCGCTGTACATTGTTCCCGTAGGCATCAGATACGGCAATCTTTTCAGATTCCGTTCCACCGTACGACTACAGATAGGCAACCCCATAAACGTAGGAGAATTTTTGGCTGCCAATGCACACCTTACGCCACAGGAACAGATAAACAGCATGAAGGATTTGCTCACCGAGCGTCTCCACTCCACAATATACCGAATACCGGACGACGAGGACTACAACGCGACATACGAAATATGCAATGCCGCAGAGTCTGCCGAAATAGAAGAACTTTTAAAGGATAAAGCCAACAGCAGAAAACATAAACTCGAATTGCAGTTCCAAGCGAACAACAATACACAGAAGCGTATTGAAGCATTGAAGGAGAGTGCACCCGAAAAAGCCAAGAGTTTGATTGAACTCGGCAATAAGGCTGCCGGACTGCGTAAAAAGGGAGGCATCGACATTGAGTCGGCATCCGTTGGCAAGCCCGTCATTTCCCGCATGGCGAGAATAGCGCTGACACTTGTTACGCTGCCCTACACCATTCCCGCATCGCTGCTTGCAAGCCCTATGGCCATGCTGTGCAAGTTCATATTCACCAAGTTGAAGGATCGTGCATTCAGAAATTCAGTGCGATTCCTTATGAATCTTTTTGTATGGCCACTGCTGGTGATAATATACTCTATAATTGCATTCTCGCTGCTACCCCTGCAATGGGCATTACCGGTTGCACTGCTGACAATGCCCGCCCCCATTGTTGCGCATGAGCTGTGGAAGAGTATAAGGCTCACCGTATCGGACATCAAGTTGCTTAAAAACAAAGAACTGACCAAAATATATTCACAGATCAGAGAAATTGTGAATGGTAAACAGAGATAAAAGAGACCTATTTTATAAGCAAAGACCTCTTGGAACTTTTGAATTTCAAGAGGTCTTTGTATTTATTGTTACGAGACTACATTTATTCCTTAATGTATGTGGAGAAGCTGTTACTCCTCGCCATACGAAGGTGCATCCTCGGCCGCTTCGCTGTTATAAGTGTCTTCTATGCCGTAAGTGTCTATGAATCTTACACCCTCACTGCCCTGCTCGTCCGACAAGTCAGCATCGCCGAGCATTTCCTTATACTCATCACATTCGCAATCCAACAGATATGCCAACCCTTCGGCCAACAGACGCTCGCCGCGTGTCATATCCTTAAATTCATCCATATCCTCAATATTACTCATATGCTATTATTGTGATATTGACTTCAATTATATATTTGCAATTCTCATAATGTCAGCAAACACTCCGGCGGCTGTCACTCCGGCACCTGCTCCGTAGCCTTGTATCAGCATGGGATACTCCTTGTAGCGCTCGGTTGTGAGAAGTATGATGTTGTTGCTGCCTTCAAGATGATAGAAGGGATGGTGACGGTCAACTTCGCAGAGCGATACCGAGCCTTTGCCATTCTCGAATTTTGCAACGAAGCGCCAATTCTTCTCTTCGCTTTGCAGACGACGGCGACCTGCCTCAAATTCCTCGTCAAGCGAAGGAAGTGCCTCCCAGAACTCCTCTATCGAACTGTTGAAGAACTCCTGAGGAATGAAAAGGTTGGCCTCCACATCCTGCTGTTCTATCGTATATCCTGCTTCGCGTGCAAGAATCACAAGCTTTCTGATTACATCCTTTCCGCTGAGGTCGATACGAGGGTCGGGTTCGCTGTATCCAAGTTCCTTTGCCAGCTTCACTGTGCGGCTGAGGGGTACATCCTCGCTCAGTGCGTTGAAGATGAAGTTGAGCGTACCGCTGAGCACTGCCTCTATCTTCAGAATCTTGTCGCCACTGTTTATGAGGTCGTTTATGGTACAGATTATGGGAAGACCTGCGCCTACGTTTGTCTCGAAGAGATACTTCACATTGCGTACGCGTGAGATTTGCTTCAAGCGGCTGTATGTGGAATAGTCTGAAGAAGCAGCAATCTTGTTGGCTGCCACCACTGAGATGTTGTGCGAAAGCAAATCTTCGTAAAGGGTTGCGACTTCACTGCTTGCCGTACAGTCGACAAAGACAGAATTGAATATATTCATTCCTATAATCTCGTCGCGCAACTTGGCAATGTTGCTTTCGGGGCTGTCTGCAAGCTCGTCGCGGTAGGTACGCAGATTTATTCCGTTGCGGTTGAAGATTGCATGACGGCTGCTTGCTATGCCCACAACATTGAGCTGAAGGCTGTGCTCCTCCATCAGTTTTTCGCGCTGCTGCTCTATCTGTTCTATAAGGCTGCCACCAACGGTTCCTGTTCCGCAAATGAAGAGGTTGAGCACCTTGTACTCAGATAGGAAGAAGGAGTCGTGGATTACGTTGAGTGTCTTGCGCAAAAGTTCGGATTTTACGACAAATGAGATGTTTGTCTCCTGACCGCCCTGCGCACAGGCTACCACATTTATACCGTTACGGCCGAGTGTCTGGAATAGTTTGCCGACAATACCGGGTGTCTGACGCATATTCTCGCCCACGATTGCCACAGTCGAAAGGTTGCCCACTGCACGCACAGGCTCCATGAGGCCCATTGAAATTTCCTTTTCAAATTCGCTGTTGAGCACTTCGCATGCGGGAGCTGCATCCACATGACGCAATCCGAGTGAGGTGCTGTTCTCCGAAGATGCCTGCGCTACGAGGAAGACGCTTATTCCTGCATCGGCCAACGAGCGGAATATACGGTGGTTGACGCCTACGACACCTACCATTCCCAATCCCTGTACGGTAAGGAGTGATGTATCGTTGATGCTGGAGATACCTTTTATAAGACGTGCTCCCTTGCTATGTTCGTTATTTATGATTGTACCCTCGGCTGTGGGGTTGAATGTATTCTTTATGCGGATGGGTATGTTTGCCTTGCACACCGGGTAGATGGTGGGAGGATAAACTACCTTTGCACCGAAATTGCAAAGTTCGGTTGCCTCAACGTAGCTGAGATGCTGTATGGTGTATGCGTTGCCTATTACATGAGGGTCGGCAGTCATGAATCCATCGACATCTGTCCATATCTCAAGGCTTTCCGCTTTGAGCGATGCTGCAATGAGCGATGCGGTGTAATCCGAACCGCCGCGACCGAGGTTGGTAATTTCGCCTGTATCCTTATCGGTGGATATAAAGCCGGGGACAACGGCTGCCTTGAACTCCTTACCTGCAAATGTCTCCTTTATCAACGCATCGGTAAGGTTTCCGTCCAATATATTTTTACCATGCTTGGTCTCAGTCTTTATGAATGTGCGTGAGTCGAAGTGTACGGCGCCTTTGATAAGCGCGGTTACTATAAGGCTCGAAATACGCTCGCCATAGCTGACGATAGCTGCTTCTGACTTTGGCGAAAGGTCGTTTATAAGGTATATTCCCTGATAGATGTTTCCCAAGTCGTGCAGCAGTGAATCTACGCGGCCAAAAAGTTCTCTTTTGACATTGTCATCGGAAACAACGGCGCTTATAAGTTCGTAGTGTCGCGCTACAATTCCTTGAAACTCATCGTTGTATGCCGCATCGCCTTTAGCTGCCATCTGCGAGATTTTTATCAATCGGTCGGTAATTCCGCCCAATGCAGAGACTACCACCACCACAGGTTGCTGCTCGGATTCAACTATCCTTTTAAGGTTTAATATGCTTGTTGCGGAACCTACTGATGTTCCGCCGAATTTCATTACTTTCATCCTTTGTTTGTTTATACTGCAAAAGTATAAAGTTTATCGAATATAGACAAGTTTGAAACGCACGATTATTATTTGTCTGCCCGCATTTATGCAACAATCGGTCCTGAGAGGAAGAATATAACAGAAAAATAGTTACGGCTTGATATAAATTACATGCAATACATATCTTGTAACAAAATAATGTAATTGAGAAGCTGTTTAAATTTTATCAGAAAATAATAGCACTCGGTTTGTCGTCTACTGAAAATCTAAACCAATATTTTCTACAACTATATTATTTCATTCTCGTTATTTCAATCTGACTTGAAAATTTAGTTTGAATGACAATGTTCCATTCGCTTCTTTAACAATAGCAGCATACTCATGTCGAGTTGTACTTGAACGCTCCAAATATGCGTTTGAGAATAAATAATCCTCAAATCTATTGCGGTCATAAAAGTGGTAGCAAAGTATTTCACCATCATTTTTCACTACCAGGTAGCCGCCATTGGCATCAAACTTGCCATTCCATGCGGTTGCCGGCATCAGACCTAATGCCACCGAAGTTAATAGGTGCTTGATTTTATAGGCATAAAATGGAGAAGTTTGTTCTACATCGTATTTCAACGGATTGGTTTCTGCAATCTTTTCAGCCAATTCTTTCAATGTAGAAATGCCTGTATTCAGTTGTTCTAATAATAAGTTTGCAATAATAGCAGGTAAATCACCATCGAGCATAACAAGGTTGTTTCGAAATGTCGAATTATCCACTTTATCGAACACCAATGATGCACCTTTCTTCTTTATGGCATTCACTCTTTCGATAACCTTATTACGTTTGGGATTGATGGAATTGATTGCTATTATTTCATCATCTGACAAATCAGCTCCGGTTACCTTAAAGTTAAAATTGGTGGCTTTACTTGCATTCAACAATGTTGAATCACCTCCTAATTGAGACTTAATACTGAATCCCATTTCTGAGTTGATTTTTGTTCTGCGGTCGTGCAATATGATTCGTATATCCGTCTTGTCAGAAGATTTCGCCTTTAATGAATGGCAATAAATACTATTCATAAATACTTCTATTTGAGGTACTCCGAAGGCTCCGTCATTTTCATTTATAGCTTTCAATAAATTCTCTGCTTTGACAAGAAATACCGATGCAGGAATACGCAATAATTCCTCGTCTGTCGATGTCTGAATTACCACATCTTTATCTTGCAGCCTATAATTATAGTTTCCGGCTTTCTCTTGACGAAGAATCATAATGATTGGGTAGAAAAGATCTTGAATCTTATTCAGATTTTGGTCACCTGCATATACATTACCTTCACCTAACAATTTGAGCAATGTGTATATTTCACTCCATTCTCCCTTATTTCCTTTCAGTGCCATATTTTGATACTAAAGCTTGTGACACAAATTGATTGCTTTTTATTATTTCAATGCAACCGGCTTCTGACAATTCTACTTCTTTAAGTTTTTTAATAAACTCATCAAATTCCGGATCATCAGCAAGAATGACATCATCAACACCCAATAGACATCCATTCTTTAAATCATTTTTTGCAGCTTGAACTTCAGTTGTTTCTAATGATATTAAATAACATTGTGACTTTCTATGAACGTATTTTAATGCTATCGCTTCAAGATCAGCCTGCTTTTTGCGTTCACGCAAACTTGTCTTCAAAGAAATACTGATTGGTCCAATTTCTTTATTATATATTATAAGGTCATAGTCAACGTTAGGAATAAAGGCAACATTTGCTTGTAAGTACATAGGAAAAATTCCTTCTCGAATAAACAACGTACTTATAATTAGTTCAAAAATTTTTCCATTTAACACGTTATTATGCTTCCCTAATGCTTTATAAGCATCCCAATATTTTGAAACATATTTTGAGGGAGTGTCATAATCTATATCAATAAAAGTCTTATCAGGGAACAATGCATTAAAAATTTTCTCGGTCTTTGTTCCCGACTTTATTAGTTTTAGATTACTTATTATACTCATATTTAACAGATTTGGATAAGTTAATTCTTTTAATAATTTCTTCAGCTGTTGCTTGGATTGCAGGAATAGCAACAGAATTTCCAAACTGTTTGTATGCAGATGCATCAGCAACCCCTATTATAAAGTTATCCGGAAAGCCTTGTAAACGTGCCCATTCTCTCGGAGTCATTCTGCGCAAACCGTCTCGATTTATTTCTCCTTTAATATTGGTAACAGGTGTAAAATCTTCAAGCCTGGTATCAATAACAAGATTACGTTCCCTGCCCATACCTCCAACAACAATAGCATTTGCCACTCCGTCATCGGGAATGATTTCATAACCGAAGCCATTGCCTTTGGCTGCGTGCCTCTCCTTATGCGCCACAAGTGTTTTCACATACTGGGTGGATAAGTAGTATTTAGCAGAAACGGTATATTCTTCCTTAATATCAGCAAAAGTCTTGGTCTTATCCGTTGGTGACGGATATGTGAATTCGTTTACATTCTGGTCTTTTCTAAAGCCTACTATATAAACTCTTTCTCGATGTTGCGGTACACCGAAATTCATTGCATTCACTATCTGAGGATCAGGAACATAATAACCCAAATCCTCCCTTAAAACCTTTAATATAGTCCGAATAGTATTCCCTTTGTCATGAATGAGTAATCCTTTAACATTTTCCAAAAAGAATGCTTTTGGGAGCTTACGACGGATGATTTCGGCCACATCAAAGAACAATGTACCTCGCGTTTCTTCAAACCCCAATCTTTTACCGGCTAAAGAAAAAGCTTGGCAAGGAAACCCTGCACACAAAACATCAAAATCATCAGGAATAAAAGCTTTTGTTGTCTCTTTTGTAATATCGCCAAATGGAACTTCACCATAATTCAGAAGATAGGTTTTCTGAGCCTGCGAATCCCATTCTGAAGAAAACACGCATTTACCTCCAAGATTTTGCATTGCTATTCTGAAGCCGCCGATTCCGGCAAATAAATCTATGAATGTAAATTTCGGATTGTCAATAGGCAGAAATGGTACAGAGAATAAATCTGAAAATAATGAGTACTGAGTAATCGGCTCAGAGAGACAATCGTTTTCGTCTTTTTTTTGATGGATATTAAATATATCCTCTATTAAGCCTTTCGCTTTACTTTTAAAAGTTTCAGCTGATTTATATCCATCATTATGAAGATAGTGAGAAACAATAGCCATCTGTTCTTCGAATGGAATAATACTTCCATCCTCATTCAAAGAATGAGGACCATACATTTGCATTGAAACTTTACTGCCGCCACACATTTGGGTAATGGCTATTTTATCAGTCGCTTTGGTTTTAGCGTTCATATAGTTCAAAATTCTATTTATGCATTTATCTGATTCTTTGGTTATTTCCGTTTCCCAAAATCGGAAAACCGTCCAACCTTGTGCTTTCAATTGTTCATTAACCTCTTCGTCCCTCTTGATATTCCGTTCAATCTTGGAATACCAAAAATTACAATTACTTTTATGGTCTTTTTTTCGTTTTTCCCAATCTCTGCCATGCCAAAATTCGCCATCACAAAATATTGCAATTTTCATTTTTCGAATAACAAAGTCCGGTTTCCCCAAAATTGTTCTATCATTTTTGCGATATCTGACACCGGCATTCCATAATAATTTACCAAACAAAAGTTCAAGTTTGGTGCCCTTCCCCTTGTTTGCCGACATATTCTTATATCGTTGTTCTTTTGTCAGACGATCCATTGTCTTTATCTAGAAAGCAGAATATACCATTATAAACTGCAAAAGTACTTATTTAATTTGAATTTGATAGTTTATTATGCCAATAAACATAAAAACCGTGATATTTTTTATTGTAAAATATTAAGTTCAAACACGAGTTCCAATGAAGATACCCACAGAATACATTCAAATTTTCACGAATTGGCAATAACGTTGAATCTTTAACAAACAATATACTTCACCATTTCTCACACACTTTCATTTCTTTATTCGTATCTTTGAGATAAATCTCGAAGATGGACGGCACTCGCTGTGAAAAACATTGAAGTAAACTTCATGTTTCTCGCTCGTTTGTTGCTATCTTTGAGGATGAACCTCGAAGATGAACGGCACTCGCTGTGAAAAACATTGAAGTAAACTTCATGTTTCTCGCTCGTTTGTTGCTATCTTTGCATTGAATAGGGAAAATATCATGGCAAAAGAGAAAAAAGTATTTTTGTGCAACGAATGCGGATACGACTCTCCCAAATGGTCGGGCAAATGCCCTGCCTGCGGAGCATGGAACAGTTTTGTTGAGAAGACCGTCAGAAAGGAGACCGTTATGCAGAGCCTTGTGAAAGAGGTATCGGCAGCATCGGCACCCGTACATATAGACAGTGTATCTACCGATGCACTGCCACGTATCGACACACGCGACAAAGAGCTGAACAGAGTGCTTGGCGGAGGACTTGTGCCCGGTTCGCTTGTACTTATAGGCGGAGAGCCCGGAATCGGAAAATCCACGCTGATACTGCAAACTGTGCTGCGCATGAACCACAAGCGCGTACTCTATGTGTCGGGTGAGGAGAGCGTGCGACAGATAAAGTTGCGTGCCGAGCGCATAGAATATGAAAAGTCGGAGTGCATGATTGTGTGCGAGACACAACTCGAAACAATCTTCGGGCATATAAAGGATGTTCAGCCCGAACTTATCATTATCGACTCCATACAGACCATGTCCAGCGAGACGGTGGAATCATCCCCCGGCAGCATCACGCAGATACGCGAATGCACTGCCGCTCTGCTGAAATACGCAAAAGAGAACAACACCCCCATCATACTCATTGGCCACATTACCAAAGAGGGTGCAATAGCCGGCCCGAAAATATTGGAGCACATAGTGGATGTCGTGTTACAGTTCGAAGGCGACCAGCATTATGTCTACCGCGTGCTGCGCTCCATAAAGAACCGCTTCGGCAGTACAGCCGAAATGGGCATATACGAAATGAGGCGCGAAGGTCTCCGACAGGTTGACAACCCATCGGAACTGCTGCTAAGCGACCGCCACCGTGGAATGAGCGGAATCTCCATTGCTGCCGCCATCGAGGGTGTAAGCCCTTTCCTTATCGAAGTGCAGGCGCTTGTCAGCACTGCTGCATACGGCACCCCGCAGCGCTCGGCAACAGGATTCGACCTCAGAAGAATGAATATGCTGCTTGCTGTGCTCGAAAAGCGTGTAGGCTTCAAACTGGCACAAAAAGATGTATTCCTGAACATTGCCGGCGGCCTGCGCGTCAACGACCCGGCAATTGACCTTGCTGTGATAAGTGCTATTCTCTCCAGCAATATGGATGTGGAGTCCGATGCTACCACCTGCATGGCAGGAGAGGTGGGACTGTCGGGCGAGATACGCCCCGTAGGCCGCATAGAGCAGCGCATTGCCGAAGCCGAGAAATTGGGATTCAAGCAGATTATAATCCCTAAGGCAAACACGAAGAATCTCGACCACAAGAGATTCTCGATAGAGATACGCCCCGTCTCAAAGGTCGAAGAGGCATTCAGGGAGCTATTCGGATAATATTCATACAACCGACGAAAAAGACATTCCATGATAAACGAATATCAGATAAGAGTGCAGCCCCATCAGGCAGCAAACGAACAATCCATAATAAGGTACATAGCACAGAGCAAAGGACTCGACGCAAGAACCATCAAGGCTGTCAGAGTGCTCAAGAAGAGCATAGATGCCCGCCAACGTACAATATTCATAAACCTGACAATCAGGGTGTTTATAAACGAGGAGCCACCTGCGGATGAATTCATAAGCCGCGAATATGGCAATGTGGAGAACTGTCGCAAGGTTATAGTGGTCGGTGCCGGCCCTGCGGGACTCTTCGCTGCTCTCAAACTGATAGAGCTGCGCCTGCGCCCCATAGTAGTGGAGCGAGGAAAGGATGTACGCACACGCAAACTGGATGTTGCTGCAATCTCCCGCGAACATAAGGTGAACCCCGAATCGAACTACTGCTTCGGCGAAGGAGGAGCAGGCGCTTACTCCGACGGCAAGCTATACACCCGAAGCAAGAAACGCGGCAATATAGAAGGCGTGCTCAACGTATTCTGTCAGCATGGCGCAAGCCCAACGATACTCTCCGATGCACACCCCCACATAGGTACCGACAAGCTACCACGCGTAATAGAGAATATGCGTAACAGAATAATAGAGTGCGGCGGCGAAGTACACTTCGAAACACGCATGGAGGAGATTCTGCTAAGTGGCGGCAAGGTGTGTGGTATTCGCACCGACAAGGGCGAAATTCTCGCCGATGCTGTCATACTGGCCACAGGCCACTCTGCACGCGATGTCTACCGCACACTGCACGAAAAGAATATAATAATAGAGGCAAAGGGCATAGCCGTAGGTGTGCGCCTCGAACACCCATCTGAGCTTATCGACCGCATACAGTACCACAACCCTGCAGGCCGCGGCAAATATCTCCCTGCCGCAGAATACTCCTACACTACACAGGTGGAGGAACGCGGTGTCTATAGTTTCTGTATGTGCCCCGGAGGAGTTGTAATACCCTCTGCCACAGCAGGCAACCAATTGCTGGTAAACGGAATGTCGCCCTCTAACCGCGGAGGACGATGGAGCAATTCGGGCATGGTGGTGCAGATAAACAGCGACGACCTTTCGCACCCCGACCTGCAAATAGAGTGCGAGGAGCACATGAATATTCCGCACGATTCTCCCTTGCGAGTGATGGCATTCCAGGAGTCCCTCGAACGTCTCTGCTGGCTCATGGGTAACCGCAGACAGACGGCTCCCGCACAGCGCATGGCAGACTTTGTCAAAGGCAAGCTCAGCTACGACCTGCCTGCGAGTTCATACGCTCCGGGGCTAATCTCCTCGCCCATGCACTTCTGGATGCCCAAATTCATCTCAGGTCGTCTGCGCAAAGGCTTTGAGAAATTCGGTAACTCCTCACGCGGATTCCTCACAAACGAAGCTACAGTGATAGGAGTGGAGACACGAACATCGGCACCGGTACGCATTCTGCGCAACAACGAAACGCTGCAACATATTGAGATTGAAGGCCTTTTCCCTTGCGGCGAAGGTGCCGGATATGCAGGCGGCATTGTATCGGCAGCCGTAGACGGTGAGCGTTGCGCCGAATCGGCAGCAGCATATTGCGGAAAATAAGGAGCAATCATAGACAGAAAAAGGATTCTCCCTCAGTTTGCTTAAAATGCATAAACTGAGGGAGAATCCTTTTATATCAAATTGCTATAGGGGTAATATCCCTACTGCCATGCGCCTTTGAATCGGCTGGTTATAATCTTTATTGCAATACCATCATCGCCACCGCGCAGTCTGATGCTGTTCATTTTAAGGTCGTGAGTGATTGCCACGATATTGCCATTACTGTCTTTTGTCGTTGATACCGGTATCAGAACCACCTTGTTCCAATCGGGATTCTTTTCTTCCCATGCAGGGTCGGTGGCAATTCCCTTTTCATACTCATCGTAACAATAATTTATCAGACGGGAAATGTTGTTGAATGCATACTGATTATATGTGCTGCTGAAGTTGGAGTAGTACGAAGTCTTGTTGTCATAAGATTTGTTCTTAAGGAAGAAATCATACATTTCGCTCTTGCGCACCATCAGCAACACAGCGGGTATTGTGTACTTATACCTGTAATCCGTACTCTGATTATATCTTGTAAAGGTTATTTTTGTCAAGTTCAGTGTATCGGTATTCTCTTTTATCTCCTTAACAGGCAGCTCCACCTCAGTAAAAATTCCGGCGGGAGTCTTAAGGTATGTGCAAGAATTATCCTCGACCAATGCAGTCAGGTCGCCATTGTCGAACTTGTTTACCTGCAACACCTCCTTGGTTGACGAGAATGTTGCGATAGCTGTTGCAATGGAGTCCTTCTTGCCGCTGGAACTCTTCACATAGTGCTGAAAATGGACATTCAGACGAGCCATGCTCACATAGATGACTGTTCCATCACCCTGTGAACTCTTCACATAGAGACCTTTGAGGACATTCTCAATAAAATTCTCCGAGTTTGCAAAGTTGCTCTTTCCTATTGAATCGCCATTGGCATCAGTCTCGTAATACTTACGGATGAATCTGTGGCCCAATTCCAGGGGAAGATCGATTGTTATGCTGGGAGTAAAATTGTCACCGTAACGAATGGTGTCGTGTATTGCGTAGTCGATTGCGCAATAGGCTTTCTCGGCTATAGCTCCATTTTCGGCATCATAAAATTCCGTAGGATCTATATTCGTATAGTAAGGTACACCCTCTTCGAGCGTTCTGTCAAGTTCATAGACCTCACACTTCATTGTATTGAGCGAGTCGCCGAAGTAACTGTTATAAAACAGTTTAAGTTCTATCTTATATGCGCTGTCGCCTACTACACCGCCGGCAGGAAATCCGTAGTCCTCTACACAGTTGAACTGCGCTATAAAGTCGGACGAGAATGTCGCACCCGACTCGGGATCGGTGTATCTGCCAAGATACACACGGTTGGTGTTTGCCAATATTGAGTCGTTAGCCAATATGGAACGGCTCTTGGCATAGAATGTCATTGTGTCTATCTCCATCTTATCGCCTGCCGGAACGATGGTGCTGCCCAACATATCCGTATTGTCGTCGCAGGAGTACAGCCCGATGGCCGATATTGCAATGAACAGCAAATATATTATTCGTTTCATGCGATTAAAGGGGAACACTGTTTATTATCCTTATATTCAACTCCGATGTTTATCAGATTCTTTCGTAAAGCTCGTTGCAGGCATCTATATAAGAACTGCTATCCTCGTTGTAAGGTAGAATCTCCTTGCCAAGTTCCTTTGCGTATGACACCAGCGATTCGGGAATATCGGGTGAGTTCAATACCACAGCGTCGCTGTATCTTATTGCGAGTCTGGTAAGTTCTTCGTAGGTTACAGGTGTTTTTACATCCTCGACCAAAGATTCTGCCATATCCTTACACAGAAGTTTTTTGATGAGTGACTCATCAAGCGGAGACTTGAAGTCGCAGTTGTATATGGAGAAAACCACCTTTGAGTCGCGGAACGAAGGCTCTTCTTTGTAAGCGCTCTTTATGTAAAGAGGTACCAAAGAGGATATCCATCCGTGACAATGCACGACATCGGCACACCAACTGAATTTCTTGACAGTCTCAAGAACTCCGCGGGCGAAGAAAATGGCACGTTCATCATTGTCGCTATACTCGCAACCATTCTCATCCTCTGTCATAAGACGATTCTGGAAGTAATCGTCATTGTCTATAAAGTAGACCTGCATTCTTGCCGACTGCAATGAGGCCACTTTTATTATCATGGGATGGTCTGTCTCATCTATTATAAGGTTCATACCTGTCAGACGCTGCACCTCATGCAACTGGTTGCGTCGCTCATTTATCGGTCCCCACTTAGGCGTAAAGATTCTTATCTGTTTGCCACGCTCTTGTGTTGCCTGAGGCAACTCTCTACCCACTGTTGCAATCTCTGATTTCGAGACGAAAGGTGTTATTTCTTGTGTAATAAATAAGATTTTGTTAGCTTTCATTTTTCTTGTGCCACTGAATATATTTTAGGCTTTGCAAAGATACTGAAAATTCAAATTATTAGCAAACTTGCTGTAAACGAATAAACAATATCTTATGTTTTATTAACCTAAGAGCAGGGACAATTACAGCCTCATCGAGAGATGATAATGAATAATTACGCTTTTTTTACTTAATAATTTCGTTATATGGGCAAATGTTTGTTACTTTGCAGCGATTTTCATAAAAGCTCTTTTCTTTTCAAAGGGCGGAACTTGGATATTCAATAAAATACATTAAATTGAAGATGAAAATAATTCGCACAATCTCTGAACTTCAGAACGAGCTTTCTCAGCTTAGAGCCGAGGGAAAAAGTATAGGTTTTGTGCCCACAATGGGCGCTCTGCATCAGGGACACGCATCACTGATAAAGCGTGCCGTAGCAGAGAATGGAGCAGCCGTGGCAAGTGTGTTTGTGAACCCCACACAGTTCAACGACAAAAACGATCTTAAGAACTATCCGCGCAATCTTCAGGCCGACTGCGAACTCCTGGAGTCTATCGGCACTGCAATAGTTTTTGCTCCTGAAGTCGAGGAGATGTATCCCGAACCAGATACAAGAGTATTCTCATTCGCACCACTCGACACAGTTATGGAGGGTGCCTGCCGAGCAGGACATTTCAACGGTGTTGCGCAGATAGTAAGCAAGCTCTTCTACGCAGTGAACCCCGACCGTGCATACTTCGGCGAAAAGGACTTCCAGCAACTTGCAATCATACGCCGGATGGTACGCGACCTCAATATTCCTGTAGAGATTATCGGTTGCCCCATCGTAAGAGAAAATGACGGCCTTGCACTTAGCAGCAGAAATATGCTTCTCACCGACGAAGAGCGCCAGCGTGCATTGACAATATCCCGAACACTCTTCGCAAGTGTAAAATTTGCCGAAGAGAACACTCTCGCTGCAACAAAAGCATTCGTTGAGGATGAAATAAATGCCACAAGCGGACTGAAACTGGAATACTTCCAGATTGTTGACGGAAACACCCTGCAAGAAATTAAAGAGTGGGACGACAGCGACTATATTGTAGGCTGCATAGCCCTGTTCTGCGGCAACATACGCCTTATCGACAATATAAAATACAAGGAGGTGAAATAACCGAGAATATGCAGATAACAATGCTTAAATCCAAGCTCCACTGCGCAACAGTCACCGAAGCCAACCTCAACTACATGGGAAGCATCACCATCGACGAGGCCTTGATGGATGCAGCGGGACTGCTTGACGGAGAGATGGTACACGTTGTAAACAACAACAACGGCGAGCGTATAGTAACATATATCATAAAAGGAGAACGCGACTCAGGCGTCATCTGTCTCAATGGAGCAGCCGCACGCAAATTCCAGCCGGGAGACACTGTAATAATAATGGCATACGCTTCGATGACTCCCGAAGAGGCACGCGAATTCAAGCCCAAAGTAGTTATTCCGGAGCGATACACAAACAAACTGGTATAACAATCTATTATGCAACATAAAAATTGGAGAGCGCTTTCTGAAGTGCTCTCCAATTTTCATACATAACTTATCTTGCTACAAGCATAGCTATCAATCATCAGGCAACCTGCGCAACATCGAACGATAATAATCCTCAAGAAGTTCCATGCTGTTCAGAAAAGCAACAAACAACACCACAGCACAAATTACAGGCACAGCAAGTGAATTGCAATCAGGCATCTGTTTTAAAGACAATTTGGCAAAAACGTCTGCCAACGACTGCACAATCACATGAAAATATCTGACAGCCAGCAACAAGACAATCCCCCAAATGGCAATATTGCCAAGAATCAGCCACAGCCTCCGGGCGCCACGCGAAGGCAAGCGCTGCAATGTCCTTTCGACAAAAGCATCGTCCTTCTCCACCCGATAAAGGTCGGCAAGAGACTTTTTTAGTTCATTATCATTGGTTCTCATCTGTATTGTATTTTTTGAGTACCGCACGTAAATGCTCCCTGCCACGCGAGAGATGCGACTTAATGGTACCCTGTTTATAACCTGTGATTTTTTCAATATCTCTTATGGATAGTTCTTCCAAATAGTAAAGAGTTATGCAATTACGCTCCGCGCCATCAAGTTCGGCAACAGCCCTGCGCAGATGAAAATCTCTGTCATCGTCCGGAGGGGGTTCATCACACATAGCACCTACGACATTCGAAACGGAAACATCGTCAAGCGATAAATGGCATTTCGCCGAAGCTACATGATTGCACCACGTTGTATAAGCGATACGATAGAGCCACGTAGAGAAAGAGGATAGCATCTTAAAACCGGCAATACCCTGCCACGCACGAATGAAAGCAATCTGTGCGAGGTCATCGCTCAAAGCCCTGTCGCCATTGGTCATCATCAAGAAATAACGGCGCACACGCTGATGATACCTTTGCATGAGCCTTCCGAAAGCCCTCTTATCACCAAGAAGAGCAGCCTGAGATATCCACAATAATTCATCGGGACGACTCATTTCCGCATTTACTTTTTCTTGTTATTATAATCTGTAATAATATGTATTATAAGACGCAATGCACCAATAGCAGCAATTGCAAGTCCCAAAGCAAGAAAAAAATCTTCACTTACATTTATTCCAAAAATATAAAGGCCTAAACCGCCCGCCAACATAGTTACATCAAAAAGATAGGGAGATTTCTGTTCTTTAAAAGTATACGGAATCAACGATTTTACATCAGAAACATTTATATTCATTTCGTGTAAACGTTCGATTCTATCAAGCAGTTTTTCGGTAATCTCCAATTCGGATTTCAAATTACAGCTACGTGCTTTGAGGACCATGTATATAATAAGGAGTAAAGAGACTGAAACAATCAAAGACAAAGACAGCCCCATAATCAAATCTTCTGAATCATTCACAAGCGGTTCCCAAAACAGAAAGACTTGATTATTATAATTCTCAACAGAACTGAACATACGGTAAAGTGCATCCTGTCTTAAAGAATCGGGCAATGTCTGCAAAATCTCAGCATCTACTTTAACATCACTTCGACCAACATTGCAACTGCATAGCATAAGGATAGAAAACCCTCCCAAGAAGAATAGTTTGAATAAATTTTTCATGATATTTATGATTTTTAATGTTTCTATGTATTAGACAAGAGAAAACCCCGAAAGGTTGCAAAAAGAAGAAAAAATTTACAGAAGAGAACGACAAACTTTCAAGAAAAGAGGTTCTTTAGCAAAGAGCTTCGCATACGGACACAAAAAAAAGTTCCCTCAGCTCGTCTGAACTGAAGGAACTCGCAAGTAAAAGTGGCGATGACCTACTCTCCCACAACTAAATGCAGTACCATCGGCGCGGTTGGGCTTAACTTCTCTGTTCGGGATGGGAAGAGGTGG
>JAFYLO010000195.1 GCA_017557045.1 Bacteroidaceae bacterium
AGAAGGAGTGCCGAACGCATGTGAGGTCTTCCTCTTTTTTCCGAGAAAATAGTTCGGAGGGGGGTCTTAACCCAGCGTACTACAATAAACCATACTACGCGAGGAAAACCCCTCCGTCTTCAAAAACTGTCGTTTTTGAATCCACCTCCCCTTTAAGGGCAGGAACTTTTTAGAATAGTTTTTTATCCATTGAAGGATGGGGGTGGACTTTTTAGGTATAATATCGCATAATCATTATATCTATTTAAAATAGATGTGTACAAAGATTAGCTTCAATATGAGTTATTTTTTAGTTGCTGACTTACAAATAAATGCTTCATCTCAAAGGAGAAATTGCAATCTAAATCTCCCCAATCATTTCGAGGAATTCATCCTCGCTCTTTAGAGAAACATTCAGTTTCTGAGCCTTCTCCAATTTCGAGGGGCCCATATTTGCTCCGGCAAGGATAAATGAGGTTGACTTGCTCACACTGCCTACATTCTTGCCACCATGCATCTCAATCATATTCTTATACTCGTCGCGCGAATGTTTTTCGAACACTCCGCTAATGACAATCGAAAGACCTTTCAGTGTCTCGCTTCTGCCCTCGGAACTCTCCTCGTCGACTGCGAATTTCAAACCCGCCTCCTGCAATGAACGCACAAGTTCGCGATTGCTCTCTGCGGAGAAGAAGTCGACTACGCTGCCGGCAATCCTCTCGCCAATTTCATTTGCAGCCGTAAGTGTTACAACATCTGCTGCCATCAGATTCTCTATCGTCTGGAATGTGCGTGCCAGACGCTTGGCAACCGTCGCACCAACGAATCTTATACCCAATGCAAACAGCACACGCTCAAAGGGCACATTCAACGATTCGCGTACAGCCGCTACAATATTTTCGGCCGACTTTGCACCCATTCGCGGCAACAGGTAGAGGTCGCAGGCTTCGAGACGGTAAAGGTCGGCTATGCTCTTTATAAGTCCTGTATTATAGAGAAGTTCCACTGTCTCAGGACCTATAGAGTCGATATTCATCGCTTCGCGCGATACGAAATGCTCAATCTTACCCTTTATCTGTGGCGGACATTCGGCCTCGTTGGGGCAATAGTGTGCAGCCTCGCCATCGTTACGCACAAGCTGCGCACCGCAGACGGGGCACCTTTTGGTAAACACCACCTTTTCGCCTATGAGGAAGCGGGCATCGGTGTCAACTCCCGTTATCTTGGGGATAATTTCGCCACCCTTTTCCACATAGACCATGTCTCCTATGTGCAGGTCGAGTTTTTCGATAATATCGGCATTGTGCAGCGATGCACGCTTGACGACCGTACCCGACAGTTGCACAGGATCGAGGTTGGCAACCGGTGTTACCACTCCTGTGCGCCCCACCTGATAGGTTACTTCGTTGAGACGCGTGAGTGCTCTTTCGGCCTGAAATTTATATGCAATGGCCCATCGCGGCGATTTTGAGGTGTAACCTAAATTGAGTTGCTGACGCAGCGAATTTACTTTGAGCACCACTCCATCGGTGGCAAACGGCAGGCGCTTGCGCTCGGTGTCGAAATAGTCTATAAAGTCGTAAATCTCCTGCAACGTGCGACAAACCCTTGTAGTGTCCGAAATTTTGAATCCATACTGCGAGGCATATTGCAGATTTTCGTAATGCCCCTCGGCCGGCAGTTGCTCGCCCAACATATAGTAGAGGTAGGCATCCAGATGGCGCTTGGCCACGATGGACGAATCCTGAAGTTTCAGTGTACCCGATGCTGCGTTGCGGGGATTGGCAAAGAGCTGTTCACCGTTTTCGGCACGTTCGCGGTTAAGTTCCTCGAATACCTCCCACGGCATAAGCACCTCGCCACGTATCTCAAATTCGCGCGGCCACCCTTCGCCCGACAACACAAGGGGTACGCTGCGTATGGTCTTTACGTTCGCTGTTACATCGTCGCCCTTCTCACCGTCGCCGCGCGTTACGGCACGCACCAATCGTCCATCCTCGTAGGTAAGGGAGATTGATGTTCCGTCGAATTTCAGTTCGCAGCATATTTCAAAATCCTCGTTGAGCGACTTCTGCACACGCTCATAAAATTCGGCAACCTCTGCCTTTGAATATGTGTTTCCGAGCGACAGCATAGGATACTTATGGGCAACCTGACGGAACTCCTTTGTAATGTCGCTGCCCACGCGATGCGTAGGCGAGGTCTCGTCGTCATATTCGGGGAACTGCTCCTCAAGCTGCTGTAATTCGCGCATGAGGGCATCAAATTCAAAGTCGCTTATTTCGGGAGCGTTCTTTACATAATAGTTGTAATTGTGGCGGTGAAGCGCTTCGCGCAGTTCCTTTATATGCTGTTCGGTGTTCATCGTTGCTTACGGATTTTCGAGTGGGTATATATAGTTTCATCTGCGAAGATACAAATAGAATGGATAAGTTGCTGTCATTTTTAACTAACTTTTTTTGGAATTTATTGATAATTTGCTTTCCTTTGCAACGTTAATCATAAATCTATTACTAACCTATTAAAATATCATTGCCTATCGAGAAACAATTACTCCAAACAAAATAGATCAAGAACAATGGGTAATTTTAAAGTGATGACCGACGACATGTTGGTAGCGCATTACTTGGATGGCAATAGCAAGGCGTTCGACGAATTGTTGAACCGCCACAAGGATAGGTTATATTCCTATATATTCTTTTTAGTACGTTCGCGCGAGGTTGCAGAAGACATTTTTCAGGAGACCTTCGTGAAGGCAATAGTCAATATGCAGCAGGGACGCTACACTGCAGATGACAACAAATTCTATGCTTGGCTCACACGCATAGCACACAATCTTGTAATAGACCTTTTCCGTCAGGAGAGAAACGAGAATCAGATTTCCAACGACGAGACAGACATTGACCTTCTCAACAATCAGGCATACTCAGAGGGGACAATCGAATCGCGCATTGTGAACACTCAGGTGCTGAAGGATGTACGCCGCCTAATTGATTATCTTCCCGACAATCAGAGAGAGGTTATCTACATGAGATTCTATCAGTCGCTGTCGTTCAAGGATATTGCCACTATCACAGGGGTGAGCATAAACACCGCTCTCGGCCGCGTGAGGTACGCTATCCTTAATATGCGCAGAATCGCCGAGGAGAAGAATATCTCCCTTACACTGGAGGCGGTATAAAAATATTTTCTTAAATAATTTCCATAGAATAAAATATATCCGTAATTGTTGCGTTATAATAATAAACAGCTTCAAAAAACGGATAGCCTATGGATATAATCTTTACTCCCGATTACGAAAGATGCGAGGCGGAGATTCGTTCCTGCCTGCGTAACGAACCACTCTTTTCACCCAAAGAAAAGACTTTGGACTTTATCAAGAATTTTGCGAGAAGCTTCCGGGCAGACAAGGGAGTGGAAGCAAAAAAAATTGTTTTGAATTAATTAGACTTTTAAAATTCTGTGGACAGCGTAGATTAGACGATTATCTACGCTGTCCCTTTTTTATTAAACCACCTTCCCTCCCGAATAACTAATAATTATTGGTGTCCGGTTAATTTTTGACATTTATAGGCAGTTCTTTATATTTGGATTTACGCAAGGATTACGTTCTTTCTGTGCCGACAGAAAAGCACGATTAAGTGAGCGCAATGCAAGCTTGCTAATTGTAAACTAGTGTAGCCGGCGGTAGGCGAAGCCAACCTTATCACTCGCTTCGTTCGCTCAAACAGTCTTTCGCTTCGCGCAAGTTTGGCTACTCTCGGCATAGTGCAAATAAATTTGCCCTCTGCTCTCGCTTGCACAGTCTTTCGCTCCGCGCAAGTTTGGCTGCTCTCGGCATAGTGCAAATAAATTTGCCCTCTGCTCTCGCTTGCACAAACTTTCACTTTTATCCAAAAGTCATTGACACCGTCTGCCTAAAAGCTTAATGCGCATCAATGAACCTGTCAATGAAGCAATGGGGCTTGTACTGACTTATATCTTGAATTTAAAACAGTTTAAATGCGTTTAACGGATAGCAATAATTTTCATATGATAGCCGCATTTCTGGCAAAAAAGCGGTTCTAAAAGCAACTTCTTGTATCGGTAATCACCAAAAAAAACTTTACATTCATTTATTTTAACTATTTTTTTATAACGTTTGCATATAATAATGTGAAACATAGGTAAAATAGTAATTAATAGCCTGCATTCAGGTAAAATTAGAAAAAATAGAGTTCGAAGAGCAACTTTTTGCATTAATATTCACTAAAAAACCTCATATTAATTTGTTTTAACCATTTTTTTTATCACATTTGCAATCGGAATATTAATATAAGCCGAGCAGACATGAAAAACAAAATTGTTTTAGCGCTAATGGCAATGATGCTTTTAGCGGCGCCACTGGAAGCACAAGTTAAGGAGCCTGAAAATAATGAGACTACACAGGCATGGTATATAGGAGCACAGGCAGGTATGGCTCACGCCGAGGCAAACTTCAGTTCCTTCGGAGCCGACAAGTTCCGTCCCGGATGGAACGCCGGATTTCATGTTGGATACACCTTCAACAGGATTTTGTCGCTGGAATTCTCAGCTAAATGGGGGCAGCAGGTGCTCACCGTTCAGGATTGCTGTTTCAAGAGAGACTACTTCCTTGGAGAAGATTTCAAAAGATACAGGGTTGCTCCCGAAGGCATGAACGGACACTACTACAACGACCTCAAGTCGGATGTATTCCTGCAGCGGTATGCCATGCAGGCAAATGTAAACATCCTCGGCTTCTTCGAATATACCAAGGACTGCCCATGGAAATTGGAGCTCTCTCCTGTAATTTCTGCAGTATGCTCTAACACCGACATCAAGACCAAGCAAAACAACGAAATAGTCAAAGAAGATGTAGACAACTGCAATATCGGCATAGGTGGCAATGTAGGGCTTTCATATGACATCAACGACGATATCAATTTGGGCGTATATGGCGGATTTACACACCTTATCAATAACCCTATTGACGCGATGCCCAAGCTTCATACTACAAACTTCATCATGGACTTGGGCGTGAAGATGTCTATAAAGCTCGGCAAGAAAAGAGCAGTCAAGAAGCCGGCGACAATTACTCCCCCTTCAGATGTAATGCAGCCCGACATCGTAAAGGCACCAAAGAAAGAAGCAGAGGAGCCAACGAAACAGGAGGCTGTAGAGGAGGTTACATTCCCTGCCATCTACTTCGCATTCAACAAGAGCAACATCGAGAACAGAGAAATCGACAAGGTGGTGATTGCTGCCGACATCCTTAAGAAGAACAAGGCTATGAGAGTACTTGTGACAGGATGGGCCGACGAAGTGGGAACATACAACGCCAACAAGCGCATATCCCTGCAGCGTGCCAATGCTGTGAAGCAGATGCTCATTAGAATGCATATTTCGGACGACCGCATCGAGGTGAGAGGCGCAGCAGTCAATCACGAAGCACCTACCCATGACGAAGCACGTAAAGTGACAATCTCCGAGATAAAGTAACGAACAGAACTATCCAAGAACCTATAAAAATATAACTATGAAAAGAACTGCTAACATACTGTTTATAGCAATAATCTCATTCCTGACAAGCTGTGACAGTTTCGACCACAAGGTCGGCGACATCGAGGACCGATTAGAGACAATGGAAAACGCAAAGATTGCAAGCGTTGAACAACAGATAACAAACATGAACGGCTCTCTTAGCGAACTTCGCGACCTGAGCGAAATCATGGCAATGATTATCAGCGACCTTCAGATAAATCTTGCATCCTATAATTCACAGAATGACAGCCTTGCCGATGATGATGTAGCAAAGCTTGAACTGGCGAAGAAGATTGAGACGCTGAACAAACTCATCATCGAACTGCAAAAGAAAGACTCGTTGCTTGAAGAGAAAATCGACAAGTTTGAAAAGTATATGAATGATGAAATCAAGAAGATGACAAACTGGGCAGAGGCAACATTTGCGACGCTTAACCATTACAGCGACATTCAGGCTCTGACTGCAGTCATCAAGCAACTGATTGAGGAATACCATGCAGTGCTCACCAACGAGAACTATGACTATATAAACTCTTCGATAAGCAATCTGGAGACTTCGATGAAGGAATGGGTAAATGCATCGATAACAGACTGCTACGATGAGATAGCACTGCTCTCGGCTAAGCTCAATGCCCTTGCCGACGATGTTGCGACAGACAAGGAACTTGCCGATGCCGTGGCAACGCAGCAGCAGGAGCTCGAAAAGGCAAAGAAAGAGCTGACAGATGCGTTGCATGCAGCCATTGCAGATGCAATAAAGAACAACGGCATCATCACCAACCAGATCAACGAGGCTATCAACTCTGCTAATTCCGAGGTGAAGTACCAGATAACCGAAATAAACAACAGCATCGAAGATATCGAGAAGCGTCTTACTGCTCTCGAAAAGCGCATACAGACAGTACGCTTCCTGCCCGACTATGCCAACGGCAAGATTGTTATCGAACAACAGAAGAACACCATACTGAGATTCATGATTTCACCAGCGGCAGCAACCGAGAACATCAGAATAGAGCATATTTCGGCATACATTTCATGTACAAGCTCTGCAGTTGCGGAATCGAATCCCAAGACCTTGGATATTGAGTCGGTGACAGATTCAGGTAACGGCATTCTTGCTGTGAATGTGAACTGCGATCTGGCAGACAGCTATTTTGACTACACCAACGTTGCCAACATCTGCATAAAGATCAATGACGACAACAACGACATCATATCAGAATGGATACCTGCCATGTGGAACTACAGAATAGTTGCTTCCGAGTCAAATGACTACCCCAAATACGAGGTATACACAGACAAGGGGCTACTTAAGTGGCTTTATATCTATAACAGCAACGAAGGCAAAATAAACATGAGCCTTATGAATGATGTGACTCTTGAGCAATATGCAATCGAGGCAAACGAGGATGAGGCTACATACAGCTACACAAGCAAGCGAATTACCACCATAAACGGCACATCGGTAAACGACAGCAACTGGAAGACTGCATACTATGGCAACACAAGTGCATCAGCCTGCACAGTCAACCATGCTGTAATAGACGGTAACGAGAACATTATATCGGGTATACGCTCTAACGATGGCTCTACATTTGCAGGAAGCAACGGAGCAGAAGGCATTATACGCAACCTTGTATTGGACAATGCGATAATTATATCAGAAACAACCATAGGCGCATTCGCACATACCAATATCGGCATCATCGAAAACTGCGAGGTAAAGAGCGGCTACATCAGTTGTACAGGAACAGCAGATGTATGTGCCGGCAGCATTGCAGGTATCAATGGCAACGACGAGAATACAGGTTCTGTAAAGAATTGTCTCAGCTATGCCAACGTGTACGGTAAAGGCAAGTACACAGGCGGCATGATAGGCAAAGTAGGACTCAAGAGCATTGTCCACGACTGTGTGAACTATGGCAACATTAAAGGCGAAGGTTCGTATGTGGGCGGAATCATAGGATACAGCTATGCAATCGTCAATAACATGACCAACTATGGCAATATCGTTGCTACAGACAAGAACGGACATGTAGGCGGTATCATAGGAAACAACGACGAGCTGTTCATTGGCGAGAACTGCAACAATTATGGCAACATAACCATAGGAGACAACTAAAAAACAGCTTTAAAATTATTGGAGGTCGCATGGGGAACTAATCCCTATGCGACCTCCAACTTTACTAAACATACGACTACATACAATAAATGCTGCAAGCAGAAATTCTGCCTGCCAACTACCCCAAACTCCCGAATAACTAATAATGGATGTTAAATATCAGTCTTTCGGGCAAAATTCTTTATTTAAAATTTTAAATATCTAAATCTTTAAATTTACTTTGTCGCAGAGATAATACCATTAAGCCATGAAAAAATTTCAGACACTTACAAAAGCAGAGATACAGGTGATGAACATTCTGTGGGATCTTGACTCCGGTGGCTGCATACACGACATTATAGAGCGTTACGACGAGCCTAAGCCCGCATACAGCACCGTCGCTACATTCCTGAAGATACTCTACAACAAAGGCATTGTAGACTACCGCAAACTGAAAGGAAAGACATTCACCTACTTCCCCAAGATTACGCGGGCAGAGTACACGCGCATGGTGATGAAAGATGTTCAAGACTCATTTTTCGGCGGCTCCGGCTCGTCGATGATAAAGTTCTTTGTCGACAAAGAACAGCTATCACGCGAAGAGATTGACGAACTTATAGAACTCATCAACAACAAATAGCAAAAACTATGGAGACTGCACTCACCACCATTGCGGGACAGGCACTGAAGATGGCAATCACACTCGCACTGCTGTATATCCCCTACATATTCCTGCTGCGACGGGTAACACACTTCCGCACGGCACGCACTACCCTGCTCGTTACACTGCTGCTCTCCATTGCTGTTCCATTCATCGACATACCCGCGCTGCACATTGAACTCCTTTACTCAATAACCCCACAGGCTGAAGCTATCGCCACATTTGACGCACCGATGGCCGAGGGAATTATAACAGACGGCGCTATCACCGAAAAGAGTACAATAGACCTCGAAACATTGCTATACTATGCGCTTGTAATACCTTACATAATAGTAGCACTTATATTAGCCATTATAAGAATAGTTCAGATTGCTATAATCAGGGCTAACATAAGAAAAGGCACACTATGGATAGAGGAGAAAGAGGAATACACCATACACTGCCACGCCGACAATACACCGCCCTACAGCTGGATGCGACACATAGTAATTTCACAAGAGGACTACGACCACTACGGCGCAGACATAATACTGCACGAAGAGGGACACATCATCCATCGCCACTCATGGGACATTCTGCTGCTGACGCTGGTGGAGACAGTGCAGTGGTTCAATCCCTTTGTGCACATGCTCGCAAACGACCTCAAGGACATACACGAATATGAAGCCGACGCATACGTCCTGTGCAGAAGAGAGGACACCCGCGCCTACCAGATGCTGATAATAAAAAAAGCCGTTGACCGCGCTTCCTACACACTGGCCAACAGCTTTAATCATAGTAACAACCTTAAAAAACGTATCACCATGATGTTAAAGAAAAAATCGAATCCATGGAGAAGTGTAGCAGCGCTGTATCTTCTCCCGGCAACGGCACTCACACTGAGTCTGTTTGCATCGCCCCAAGAGGCCACAGGAACAGAGAGTAACGAACCCTTGACCGCCACCAGCGGCAAAGTTAGTGAAACTTTTGTAAAAAACGACACAACCGTTTATCAAGTTGTAGAAACTGCACCCACTTTCCCCGGAGGTATGGACAAAATGTTCAAGTATCTTACCGACAATGTCAAATACCCCATTGAGTGCCGCGAGAAAGGCATCGAAGGACGTGCAATTGTCAAATTTATAGTAAAAAAGGATGGCTGCATCAATAATGTAGAGATTGTAAAAAGTTCGGGGAACGAAAATCTCGATAAAGAAGCGATACGCGTTGTTTCCTCAATGCCCAATTGGAAGCCCGGTATGCAAAGAGGTGAAGCCGTAAATGTATCTTTCGTAATACCGGTAGGATTCAAGCTGCAAAATCCTGCAAAGCAAGAGGCCGTATCCGTTGCACAAGCTACAATCGTCAACACCAACGACGAACAAATTTTCAAAGTAGTAGAACAGATGCCCGAATTCTCCGGCGGAATGACTGCATTGATGAAGTATCTCCGTGAGAACCTCAAATACCCCGAAGAGTGCGCAAAAGAGAATATACAAGGAAAAGCATTTGTAGAGTTTGTCGTAAAGAAGGATGGCAGCATCAGCGACATTAAGATTATGAAAAGCTCAGGCAACGAGAAACTCGACAATGAATCGTTGCGCGTAGTATCCTCAATGCCCAAATGGAAGCCCGGTATGCAAAGAGGCGAAGTTGTAAATGTAAGATTTTCATTGCCCATAATGTTCCGCCTGCAATAATTGCATAAATTTCTCATAAACAAATGATAGGAGACTCTTGCCTTTTGTGTTACAATACAAGGCAAGAGTCTTTATTACTATTTATTGGTATCCAGTCCCTTCGCGTTTGCAACGCGAATGATTGAGTATAAGCATCTGTGATGCGCTTAAAAAAACTATTATTGCTGTCCGGTTAATTTTTGATGTTTGTAGGTAGTTCTTATCATATAGTGTTACAGAGGGGTTCCGTACTTTCTGTGCCGACAGAAAGTACCAAAGAACTCTGCGCATGGGCGCTTTTTTAACGGCAGCCGAAGCTGATGGTTTTTGGGGCTGCGGAACTCGCTCACTGCGTTCGCTCAAACAGTCCTCGCCTTTTTCCAAAAACCATTGACGCCGTCTGCCTAAAAGCTTAATGCGCATCAATGAACCTGTCAATGAAGAAATAAGGGGGGGGCTTGTACAGACTTAAATATTGAATTTTAAACGACTTAAATACGTTTACCGGACACAAATAAAAAAAACTATTAGAATCTATGCACTTTACTATTCGTTTATATAGGTTCAATTGGATTATATAAGCGCATTGTAAATGCGGATGGACAGAGCAACAAACCGTAACAGAAAAATGCGGCAGGTTCAAATGAGTGAACCTGCCGCATTATATAATTTAGAAACTATTATTTCATATTGTCATTTGTAAGGACAGCACCCTTATACTTACCTGTAAGCGACTTAAGGAATGCCACAATCTTGGCAACCTGAGCATCGTCAAACTCAACGCCCGACTCATATTTGCCCATTGCCTTTACTGCATCCTCAAGCGTAGCCTGAGTACCATCGTGGAAGTAAGGAGCAGTCAATGCAACATTGCGCAATCCGGGCACCTTGAAACGGTGAATATCACGTTCGAGCTTAGTCTCTTTGTTGCGTCCGTTGTCCTCAAAAGTCAATTCTGTACCTCTGTCGCCGAAATAATCGGCACGCAATCCCATAAGCTCGTACGACTGTCCGCCAAGATTTTCACCTACGTGACAAGTTGCGCAACCAGCCTGCTTGAAGAGCGAATATCCCTCAATCTCCTCACTGCCGATAGCAGCCTTGTCGCCCTTCAGATAGAGGTCGAAGCGTGAATCGGGAGTAAGCAATGTACGCTCAAATTCCTGAATGGCATCTGTGATTGTCTGCTCTGTGATACCTTCGGGGTAAACGGCTGTGAATGCCTTGTCGAAAGCAGCATCGGCCTTCAGTTTTGCACAAATTTCGTCGAACGAAGTAGATGCCATTTCAACTGGATTGAGAGGGGGGCCTGCTGCCTGTGCAGCCAATGTAGCGGCACGGCCGTCCCAGAACTGCACAAAATTGTAGTGGGCATTGAAGACTGTAGGAGCATTCACACCACCCAACTGTCCGTTAACACCCTCGGAATACTGCTTGTTGTCGACACCGCCGGTGTTGATACCGTGGCAGCTTGCGCAAGAGACTGTATTGTCAATTGACAGGCGTGTATCGTGGAAAAGCATTTCGCCAAGAGCAGCCTTCAGAGGATCAACCTCCACAGCGGCCTCAATGGGACGCACTGTCTCATTTGCAAACTCGGCAGCAGCCAGTTTGTTGGGATAATACTTTGCTCTGTACTCCTTGGCCCATTCGCTGATGGCAGCTACCTTCTTCTCACTTGAATATGAGCCCCAATGAACCATATAATACTTAGCAGGGGGCATAGTGCCGTCGACAAAGACCTTTTCTACTTTTGCAAGGTCTACCTCTGAAATCTTTTTACCCTCTTTCAGAGCATCGTACATGGGCTGGATATCGAACGAACGGTAACCCTCCTCTATATCTTTTTTCACTACATCGCCCGCCAAAGGAAGCTCTGCATAGAAAGGAAGTTTGGGCTCGGCTGTATGACATTCGAGACAACCACCATTTTCAATTATGGTTGCTATCTCCGCTTTATCGCCCTTTGAGGCAGCAGACGGTGCACCATCTGCACAACAATATATGCAGACAAGCAGCACAACGATTCCTAAAATTATTGAACTTTTTTTCATAAATATTTTTATTTAAAAGTGATTACTTATGTATCCTGTCCTTTGGCAATTTGGGAAATAGTTTCTTGAATCCCACAATCTTGCCTGTGAATTTGCCGCCCTCGACAACAAGCGTTACCGAGAGTATCACAAGCAGAATGCCGCCAAACTCCTGTACCGTAAGAGTCTCGCCAAGAATAAGCACACAAAGAAGAACTGCCGTTACAGGCTCGAAAGCACCGAGAATTGCAGTAGGTGTAGAGCCAATGTAACGTATCGCGCGTGTGGTACAAGCCAAAGAGACCACTGTGGGGAAGAAGGCGAGCGCCAACAGATTGCCCCACTGATACCATTCGGCAGGAGTGGTAACTTGCTTGTTCACATAAAGGCGTGCTGCAAAAATCACTGTTCCGAAGACGAGTACGTAGAATATAACCTTCAGTGTGGCCAATCCCTTGAGGCGGGTGGTGTTTATGCCCACAATATAAATGGCATAAGCAAACGCAGCCACAAGCACGAGCGCAGCACCGGCAAGATTAAGTCCGGTTGCACTCTCCGGATTATACATGAGCGCAACGCCACCCACAGCCATTGCCAAGCACAACAGCGTGTGGGCCGTAACCCTCTCCTTGTAATATGCAGCCATCATGAAAGTTACCATTATCGGATAGACAAAAAGCAGCGTAGAGGCGATGCTCGCATCCATAAACACATAACTTTCGAACAGCGCCAAAGAGGATGTCGCCATGAGAATACCCATTATGATAAGGGGCAACACCTCGCGGCTGTGGACCCTGAAGCCGCGTCCACGCACTATCATTGTTACAGCAACCATAGGGATTGCAAACAAATACCGGAAAAACAACACAGAGTCCGGATCCATGCCCGCATCGTACAGCGGGACGGCAAACAGCGGATTGAGGCCGTATGCCGCAGCCGCCAATATGCCATAAATATAACCTTTAGCCTTTTCGTTCATATTCTTTATAATAGACGATAATCACCAATCGTATTTTTGACGATTATCTGCAAAGTTACAATTAAAAAGCAAAGTTCAACAATAAATGAAAAATATTTCTAAAAAAATAAGAAGCTGTTTGAATTTTATTTCGGAATTATTTGAGAGATATTTTGAGTAGATTTTCTTTCGCATTTTGCAGGGAATAGCGGGCTATTTCCAAAAAATAAGAAAGAAAAGATGCCAAAATAGACTCAAATAAGCC
>JAFYLO010000196.1 GCA_017557045.1 Bacteroidaceae bacterium
ACATAACTGTTTGTGTATTGTGATTAGTAATTATTTGCTATTTATCTTTCCTTTCAAGTTCCTGCAGGTTTTCCATCTTTTTCGATTCGAGGAATTCGTATATTCCGCACAGGTGTTCGCGTACGCGTTTCTGTCCGAATTCGTAGACCTTTGTTACAAGGCCGTCGAGGAAGTCGCGGTCGTGGCTGACTACAATCAGTGTGCCATCGTAGTCCTGAAGGGCCTGTTTGAGCACATCTTTTGTCTTGAGGTCAAGATGGTTGGTAGGCTCGTCGAGGATGAGAAGGTTCACCGGTTCGAGCAGGAGTTTTAGTATGGCAAGGCGGGTGCGCTCACCGCCGGAGAGGACTTTTACCTTGCGTGTGCTCTCCTCGCCACCAAACATGAATGCGCCAAGCAGGTCGCGTATCTTGTTGCGTATGTCGCCTTTGGCAATGTCGTCTATTGTCTGGAATACGGTCAGTTCGTCGTCGAGCAGTGAGGCCTGGTTCTGTGCGAAGTATCCTATCTGCACATTGTGGCCGAGGGTGATTTTTCCGTCGTGTTCAATTTCGCCCATTATGGATTTTACCATTGTTGATTTTCCCTCGCCGTTGCGCCCAACGAAGGCTACCTTGTCGCCACGTTCGATGGTGAAGTTGGCATTGCTGTATATGAGCTTGTCGCCGTAGCTCTTGCCTACGCTGTCGCATTGTACGGGGTAGCTGCCGCTACGGGGTGAGGGCGGGAATTTAAGTCTCAACTGTGATGTATCCTCTTCGTCGACCTCAATTATTTCGAGTTTTTCGAGCATCTTTACGCGGCTCTGCACTTGCAGCGTCTTTGAATATGTGCCCTTGAAGCGTTCGATGAACTCTTTTGTCTCGCGTATCATCTTCTGCTGTTCTTCGTACTGCTTGCGCTGCTGTTCGCGGCGCTCCTTGCGCAGTTCGAGATAGTGACTGTAGGAGGCTTTGTAGTCGTATATGCGTCCCATAGTTACCTCTATGGTGCGGGTGGTGATGGCATCTACGAATTTACGGTCGTGGCTTATGAGGACCACTGCCTTTGATGAGGTCTTTATGAATTCTTCGAGCCATTGGATACTCTCGATGTCAAGATGGTTGGTAGGCTCATCGAGCAGAAGTACATCAGGGTCTTTAAGCAATAGTTTGGCAAGTTCGATGCGCATGCGCCAACCACCCGAGAATTCGCTTGTCTGGCGGTTGAAGTCGGTGCGTTCGAAGCCCAATCCGAGGAGTGTCTTTTCGACATCCTCTTCGAAGTGTGTCATGTCTATTGCATAGAACTTTTCGCTGAGTGCTGTTACCTTTTCTATAAGTTCCATATAGGAGTCGCTCTCATAGTCGGTGCGTTCGGTGAGTTCGTTGTTCAGGCGTTCGATCTCTTGCTCTATCTCTTTGAGATGGGCGAAAGCCTGTGCTGTCTCTTCGAATACTGTACGGCCGTCCTCAGTCATAAGGTGCTGAGGCAGATAGGCAATTACGCAATCTTTTGGTGCGGAGACTGTACCTCGTGTGGCCTGTCTGACGCCCGCGAGTATCTTCAGCAGGGTGCTCTTGCCTGCGCCGTTCTTGCCCATGAGGGCTATGCGGTCCTTTTCGTTTATTTGAAAGGATATGTCCTTGAATAGTGTTGTGCCGCCAAATTCGACGGTCAATCCATCAACTGATACCATTTTGATATTTTTGTGTTTTAATTTGCGAAGTTACAAAAAAATATTCAGATGCTGTTGTTTATTTGTGAAAAACAATAAAAAAGCGAAACGTCGCACAAACGTTTCGCTTTTTACTATCTTGTTTGCTTGTGTTGCAATTACAATGTATATGTTCCTTCGACCAATTTACCCATTGCCCATACTGCGCGGATGTTCAAGTCTTCATCGAGAATCATGATGTCGGCATCCTTGTCTTTCTGCAATGAGCCTTTACGGTCGTATACGTTCATAATCTTCGCAGGTGTCTCCGATGCCATGCGGATTGCGTCTTCGAGAGGAATTTCTGCTTTATGTACCAATGTGCGTATGAGACGGTCCATTGTGGCGATACTTCCTGCCAGCGCAGAGCGGTCGGCGAGCTTGCACACTCCGTCCTCTATGATTACGCGGGGGTCGAATGCCTCCTGGCTGTCGCTGGCTGCGCAAGCTAATGCATCGGTAATTACACAAGCACCTTCTACGCCTTTAATCTTGTGTATGAGTCGGAGGATAGTGGGAGGCACATGGATTCCATCGGCTACCACCTCTACAGTGATTTTGTCGTGCAGGTATATGCTCTCTACTGTACCTTCGTATTTGTATTCGCGGCGTTTGTGGAAGCCGGGCATTGCGTTGTAGAAGTGTGTTGCGTGGGTGTAGCCGTTGGAGTAGGCGATATGAATGTCGTCATATTCTGCCTGTGTGTGGGCTACCGATGCGAGTATACCTTTGGCGGTGATGTATTTGCCGAACTGCATAGCTCCGGGAAGTTCAGGTGCGGCATCCCATCTTTTGATACAGTCCCATTTTTCAACCAAAGGAATGTATTCCATGGGATCGGGATCCTTGATATTCTCAGGCAGCTGGCCACCTGCCATTGACATGTTGAGGTAGTGGCCTTCGAGGTGAAGACCGAGTATGGGGCTGTCCTTTTCGTTCATCAGTTTGGTACACACCTCTGCTGCTGCTTCAATCATGGGTACTGTTGAAGAGGAGAGGGTGGGGAAGATACTTGTGGTTCCGTGCTTCATGTGTGTCTCAACTGCTTTACGGAAAGCATCCTCAGTTCCTTCCATAAAGTCTCTGCCACCGCCACCATGAACGTGTATCTCCACACCGCCGGGGACTACATACATCCCGCGTGCGTCGAAAAGTTGAGCGCCTACTACTGCAAGATCGCAGTTTGTTACTTCGAGTATCTTATTGTCTCTGATAATGACTGAACCATCTTTCAACCAGCCTTGCGGGGTTAGAATCTTGGCATTTATGATTTGCGTTAGCATATTGTAATATAGTAGTTTTGATTGTTATTTCAATGTCTGTTTATTTTTTCGACAAAGTTACGGTTTTTTAGCAAAAATTGTTGCATAATTTCATGTTTTTTTATTCTTTCTTATCATTTTGATAATCCATACACCATGTTTAAGTGTAATAATTTGTGGAAAAGAGTTTGCGAGGGCTGAAAAAAAGCGTATTTTTGTGTCGTATTATGAAAATAGAAAAATATGAATAAATTTATATATCCGATAGTTGTCCTGTTTCTGATGTGTGCATGTGGCGAGGACAGGACTTATGAGTATCTTGAACTTACGCAAGAGAACCAATGGACTTATGACAGGATGAGTGAGGTTTATCTGTGGAACGACTCTATCAAGCGTCCTTCGCGTAAGGAGTTTTTTGCAGATTGCGGCAAGTTTTTCTCTTCACTTCTGCAACCTTATGATAAGTTCTCATATTCGACTGACAGTGCCACGGCTACCGGCTATGGCTTCGATTTTGCATTGATGCGTGACCCGCTTGGCAAGCAGAACAGCAGAAGTTATGCGCTTGTGTTGTTTGTTGAGCCGGGTTCACCTGCTTACATGGCTGGCATCAGACGCGGTACCTGGATAAGCAAGGTGGGCAAGAATAACTTGAATTCCGGTAACTACGGCTATTTGCAGCGTGGTGGAGCTACCACTCTTTATACTTCGAGTATAGTTCTCGACGAGGAGAGTATGGTGTATATGTGGCAGGAGGGTGATACATTACAGTTGGATGCTGCGTGTGAGATTGAGCCGGCGGCTCTCTATCTTGATACTGTATATTCTATGCGCGGACATAATATAGGTTATGTGGTATGTAACAGATTCACAGCCGATGCAGGCGAGGCTTTTACTGCTGCTTTGTCGCGTTTCGCAACTGAGGGAGTGAGCGACCTTATTGTTGATTTGAGATATTGCAGCGGTGGTAGTATTGCTGTAGCTAACAGTGTTGCTTCTGTTATTTTCCCTCAACGTTGTGCAGGTGAGCCATTCTGCCGTTTGAGCTATAATGCCATTAACAGCAGCAGGGATACTCTTTACACTATTAAGCCGTCGCAGACAATGGGGCTCGACAAAGTTTACTTTATTTGCGGCGAGTCTACACGCGGTGTGGCTGAGGTTTTGATTGCTTCGGCACGCAGCATTTTGGGATACAACAATGCTGTTGTTATCGGCGAAAAGAGCTTTGGTGAGGATGTGATGACCGAAGAGATTGTCTCGCCATACAATTTCAGCATCTCTCCTGCTGTAGCATATGTGGAGAATGAGAATTATTCTTTGACCTATGGCATTGAGCCCGATTATGCTGTTGACGAACTTGCCGATTTTTATTCTATCCATGCACTTGGAAACACTCAGGAGTATCTGTTATATAATACTATTTACCTTATTGTAAATGGCAGAATGCCCTCTTATGAATTATCTGCTCTGTCCGAGCGTAAGTGCGTTAAGGGTGTTTACGGCGGCAAGGGTATCGTAAGATAAAAGCGATTGCCCCGTGATTCACATCAGGAGGCAATCTAACACAAACACAAAATAAAACACGACAAAACTACTATGCAATTCGAAGTCAATATTATGTCTGTTTGACATAATGGCCTTTACTCAAGTATTTGCACTTACGTGAGAGGCTTTGAACTTAATGCATATAATAAACTCCCGTGCTTGTTGTTTTGTTCTTTAATCTACAATTAAAAATAGTTAAAATTTTATGCCCATTATAGAAATTGATTCTTTGACGCATCCCGGGGTTGAAGTTTTTGCCTCGCTTACCGAAACTCAACTGCGCAATCGCATGGAGAGTGATAATGGTCTTTTCATCGCTGAGAGTCCTAAGGTTATCCGTGTGGCGATAAATGCAGGGTGGGAGCCTGTATCGCTTTTATGTGAACGCAAGCACATTGAGGGCGATGCGGCTGATATTATTGCGCTCTGTGGTGATGATATTCCTGTATACACCGGCGAGCGTGAGCTTCTTGCTGCGCTTACGGGTTATACATTGACGCGCGGTGTTCTCTGTGCTATGCGTCGTCGTGCGCCTGAGAGCGTAGCCGATATTTGCAAAGATGCGCGTCGTGTGGTTGTGGTCGATGGAGTGGTGGATACTACCAATATCGGTGCTATTTTCCGTTCGGCTGCTGCGTTGGGCATTGATGCAGTGTTGCTCACACGTACTTCGTGCGACCCTTTGAACAGAAGGGCTGTAAGGGTTTCTATGGGCTCGGTGTTTCTTGTACCCTGGACTTGGCTCGATGGCCCTGTAAGTTCGTTGAACGATTATGGTTTTCGCACGGCTGCTATGGCACTGAAGGAAAATTCTGTCTTTATCGATGATGAGAGGCTTATGGATGAGGAGCGTTTGGCTATTGTGATGGGTACTGAGGGAGACGGTCTTTCTGATGATGTTATTCAGTCGGCCGACTATGTGGTGCGTATTCCTATGGCACACGGAGTCGATTCGCTTAACGTAGCTGCTGCGGCGGCTGTTGCTTTTTGGCAGCTTAGGGCAAGATGATTTTTTTTTTGAATGGGATATAATGTAATCTTATTTGTTCTCTATAATAGTGAACATACTAAAATTAAAGGATTATGTTGATTGCAATTTCAATTTTGGCTCTTGCCTATGTGATTATGGGTAAGGATGTAAAATCTCTTTTGAAACATGTAAAGATTGTCGATTGGAACAATAATATACGTAAATTGATGGACAGGCTGCGTCCGTGGGCTTTGAAGGTCGGGCGCACGGCATCCCGTCCGTTGTTACAATTCTATTATGTCATGGAAGATGAAAAGACATCTACCTTCGACCGTCTGCTTATTTATGCAGCCATTGCATATACTGTCTTGCCTATGGATTTAATCCCTGCTTCTGTATATAAGTTCTTTGGAGTTTTGGATGATGGGGTTGCAGTGATGTATGTCTATAAGAAAATAAAGTCAAGGATTACACCTGAAATAAATGCAAAGGTCGATGATAAACTTAGAAGCTGTTTGAATTTTATTAGAAAATAATTCTATATTTGCGATGTTCATTTCGGCTTATTTAACAGAGTTTTTCTCCTTCGCACCTCAGCCATATCAAGCAAGCTTGTATGGCGTTCGGTTTGGCGTCGATTGAGCCTATTTTGGCATCTTTTCTTTCTTATTTTTTGGAAATAGCCCGCTATTCCCTGCAAAATGCGAAAGAAAATCTACTCAAAATATCTCTCAAATAATTCCGAAAGATAGTGCAAACGAGCGCAATGTAAGCTTGCTTACAATTGCAATGCGAGTGCCGCCTATCTTATGAAAATAAAATTCAAACAGCTTCTGAATGAATGGTTCGGTGTGGAGTATGAAATAATTGAGGCGGTAGATGATGGTAACTCATAGAATATAATTATGCAGAGGGGGCACAATTGCAGAATTTTTCGCAGTGTGTCCCCTTCTTATATTACTTCGAAAGATAATCTTTAATGATAGAGATGAATGTCTCTCCGTACATTTCGAGTTTGTGCTTTCCGATTCCGTGTATGTCGGAGAATGCTTCGAGTGTTACGGGCTTCTTTGTTGCAAGTTCGTGCAAAGTCTTGTCGGATAGTACAACATATGCGGGCCAATTATTTTCTGTTGCTATGCGCTTACGTTGTATGCGCAGAAGTTCGAGAAGTATGCTGTCAAGTGTTCCTGCTTCTGCTTTTTGGGGCGCAGCGGGTGTCTCTTTTATTGCCTTGCGCTTCTTCTTGGCCGGCTCTTCGCGGACGATGGTTGCGAGCTCAGCTGTGCGTCTTGAGAAGAGTATATCTTCGCCGAGCGGGGTTATTCTAAGATGTCGGTTATCGTTGTATGCTATTTCAATGAAACCCATCTGCAGCATTTGCAGTATGTAGTCTTTCCAATCGCGGGCGGGCACATTACGTCCTACTCCGAAGGTCTTTATCTGCGTATAGCCTCTTTTCTGAGCCTCTTCGGAGACGACTCCTTTAAGTATGTCTATAAGCATGAATATTCCTATATTCTCGTTGCAACGCTTGATGGCTGAGAGTGCCTGCTGCACAAGGATTGTCCCGTCGAAATATTGGGGCGGGGTGTGGCAGACATCGCAGTTGCAGCATGCGCGGTCGCTTATTTCGCCGAAATAGTTAAGCAGTATGCGGCGGCGGCATACGCGGGCTTCGGCATACTCCTGCATACGGTTGAGCCTTTCGTTGTTGATATCCTTTTGGCCACTCTCTTCTGCAAAGTTCCGCAATACGATAAGATCCTGCACATTGAAGAACAGCAGTGTCTCACTTGGCAGTCCGTCGCGTCCGGCGCGACCTATTTCCTGATAGAAACTTTCTATGCTTTTCGGCAGATTGTAGTGCACAATGTAGCGCACATTGCTCTTGTCGATTCCCATACCGAAGGCTATGGTTGCAACTACTACAGTGATGCGGTCGTTTATAAAATCCTCCTGCACTTTGTTGCGTGCCGATGCAGATAGACCTGCGTGGTAGATGCCTGTCGCAATGCCATTGTTTCTAAGTTTTTCGGCAACCTCTTCTGTGGTGCTGCGTTTAAGGCAGTAGATTATGCCGCTGTCGCCCTTGTGGCGCCCGATCATCTCCATTATGACGCGCATTTTTTCTTTGGTCGAATAGCCGCGTTTGATGTCGAGACTGAGG
>JAFYLO010000030.1 GCA_017557045.1 Bacteroidaceae bacterium
ATTCTAAAAAGTTCCTGCCCTTAAAGGGGAGGTGGATTCAAAAACGACAGTTTTTGAAGACGGAGGGGTTTTCCTCGCGTAGTATGGTTTATTGTAGTACGATGGGTTAAGAACCCCCTCCGAACTTTTTTCTCGGAAAAAGAAAGACCTCACTTGCGTTCGGCACTCCTTTGGGAATATAAATATTCCGTCGTCGCAAGCAACGCTCCATTCCGCGTTGCCCCCCTTTAAGAGGGACAGCTTTTTTAAGTTTCTTATTTTGAAGAGATTAACAAAATATAAAAACTGAAAGATGTGTCCAAAGATTAGCTTAAAGTGGGACAACTTTTCAAGTTACTTATTTCCACCGACATTGCAATGCAACGTTGCATTTTAGGTAATATATTTGATAATCATTTAAAATAATATAAAAAGCAGTTTGCCTTTTAGCTCTGTTTGTTATAAATTTGCGTATTTGAAAGAATACGCAAATTTTTTTTTATAAGATAATGGATAATTTTCTTGAACTTTTGAAGCACAGACGCAGTTGCCGTCTTTTTACAGAGCAGCCTGTGGAGGAGGATAAAGTGTGCGACCTTATGAAGGCTGCGCTTATGTCGCCTTCGGGACACCGCATCAATCCGTGGGAGTTTATAATGGTTGACGACAAGGAGATGCTCCGTCAATTGTCGATGTGCAAGGCTCAGGGCGCCGCTCTGCTTGAGGGTGCCGCGCTTGCCGTAGTTGTTGTTGCCGACACAACAAAGACCGATGTGTGGGTGGAGGATTGCTCTATTGCCACAATGCTCATTCAGCTTGCAGCCGAAGAACTTGGCCTCGGAAGCTGTTGGGTGCAGGTGCGCAAGCGTTTCGATGCCGACGGCGTTTCTGCCGACGAGAATGTGAAGCGTCTGCTCTCAATCCCCGAAAATTATGCGGTGCTGTCGATTGTGGCTGTAGGCTACAAGGCACGCGAAAGCAAGCCTTTCGACGAGGAGAGAATGCAGTGGGAAAAGGTACACATTGGCCGATTCGGTGGAAAGTAGTCGCATAGTGATAGTGGGCGCCGGCAATCTTGCCACCTGCCTGGGTGTTGCGCTCCGCAGCGTGGGGATTACTCCGCTTGCTGTGTGGAGCCGCACGGCTCTTTCGGCAGATACTCTTGCGGATAAATTGGGCTGCGAGGCATTTACGGATATATCCTCGCTCCCCGATGCCGATATTGTAATAACTGCCGTAAGCGACGATGCTCTTCCCGATGTTGCAAAAATGGTGGCTAAGAGATACCCCGACAGCATTGTGGCGCATACCGCCGGCAGCGTGCCTGTGGATATATGGCCGGAGGCTGCCGCGCGGCATTATGGGGTATTTTATCCCATGCAGACCTTCAGCAAGACAAAGAGTGTCGATTTTTCCAAAGTAGGCATCTTTGTGGAGGGTAGCGACGAGACTGTATGCGGACAATTGGAAAATCTGGCAAGGCGTCTATCGCCGATGGTCTACCGCATAAACGGCCGTCAGCGAGCCTATCTGCATATAGCGGCTGTCTTTGCCTGCAACTTTGTTAATGCAATGTACTCGATGTCTGCCGAAATTCTTGGTAATCAAGGTCTGCCATTCGAAATAATGCATACGCTTATAGACGAAACTGCTGCGAAGATTCACACTCTTTCGCCGGCAGAAGCTCAGACAGGCCCTGCCCGACGACGCGACGAAACAATCATAGAGAGGCAACGTGCCATGCTCACAGGAGAATATAAAGAGATATACGACCTTGTTACCCGATATATAATAAGCAAGGCAGATGAAATAAGGAATACAAAATGATAAACTACGATTTGACTAAGATAAAGGCGCTGGTCTTTGATGTTGACGGAGTATTGAGCAAGGAGACAATCCCCATGTACCCTACAGGCGAGCCCATGCGCACAGTGAACATAAAGGACGGCTATGCTCTGCAACTGGCTGTGAAGGCCGGCTACCGCGTGGCCATAATCACCGGTGCAAAGACAGAGGCGGTGAAGGTGCGTTACAGAGGATTGGGAATTACCGATGTCTATGTAGGTGCATCAATAAAGAAGGATATTTTCGAGGATTTTCTCTATATGTACGAACTCTCTCCCGAAGAGGTCATGTACATGGGCGACGATATTCCCGACTACGAAGTGATGCAGATGTGCGGCCTCCCCTGTTGCCCTGCCGACGCAGCCACCGACATCAAGCAGATAGCAAAATATATATCTCCGGTGAAAGGCGGCGAGGGTTGCGGCCGCGAGGTTATCGAGCAGATTATGCGTGCTCAGGACAAATGGATGGACGAATCAAATGCCTTCGGGTGGTAAATAACGGATTATGCTTGACAATCTGAAGGACTATAAAATAATTTTGGCATCGGCATCCCCGCGTCGTCGCGAACTAATGGGCGGCCTCGATGTTATATATGAGGTGCGGACACTCCCTGATGTCGATGAGAGCTTCCCCTCTGCGTTGCAGGGCGGAGATATTCCCCTCTACATTTCACAGAAGAAGGCTGAGGCCTATCGCAGCATCATGGCTCCCGACGAACTTGTCATAACAGCCGACACTATAGTGTGGCTCGATGGCAAGGCACTCGGCAAGCCCGCCGATGTTGACGAGGCGCGTAGGATGTTGCGCAATATGTCCGGCAAGACACACAATGTCTTCACCGGCGTAACAATAACGACCGCCACCCACAGTGTAAGTTTCACTGCCTGCTCAAACGTAACATTCGCCACCCTCGACGACGAGGAGATAGAATACTATTTGGGTAAATACAAACCGATGGACAAGGCCGGTGCATACGGTGTGCAGGAGTGGATAGGATACATAGGAATGGAGAATATCGAAGGTTCATACTTCAACGTGATGGGTTTGCCCGTACAGCGGTTGTACAACGAACTTAAAAAGATTCCGGCATTATGAAGAATAGAATAGCAGATACAATAATCGACCTTATAGGAAATACTCCTTTGTTGAGAGTGAACAATTTTTCGCGTGCCGAGGGACTGTCGACAGCTCCACTTGCGAAATTGGAATATTTCAATCCCGCAGGCAGTGTCAAGGATAGGGCTGCACTCTACATGATACTCGATGCAGAGGAGCACGGACTGCTGAAACCCGGTGCCACCATCATTGAGCCTACCAGCGGAAACACCGGTGTAGGACTCGCATTCATCTGCACCACACGCGGATACAAACTTATACTCACCATGCCCGACACAATGAGCCGCGAGCGCATGAGTCTGCTCAAAGCCTATGGTGCCCAACTGATACTGACGCCCGGTAAAGAGGGTATGGCCGGCTCCATAGCTAAGGCACAGGAGCTGTGCGACACGATAGAGGGTGCGGTAATTCTCCAGCAATTCGAGAACGGCGCAAACCCGGCAGCCCACTACAACACCACAGCCGAGGAAATATGGCGCGACACAGAGGGTAACATCGACGCCTTTGTAGCCTGTGTAGGCACGGGCGGAACAATAAGCGGAACAGCACGCCGCCTGAAAGAGCTCAATCCGTCGATAAAAGTTATAGGAGTGGAGCCGGCAGCTTCGCCGGTGCTCAACGGCGGAGAGAAAGGCGCCCACAAGATACAAGGCATAGGCGCAGGCTTTATCCCCTCGATATACGATGCTTCGGTAGTAGATGAGGTGTTCTGCGTAACCGACGAAGAGGCTATGTCGGCAACCCGCATGCTTGCTGCTACCGAGGGGGTGCTTACAGGTTTCTCCTCCGGCGCTGCATTGCACGCCGCAGCAGAACTTATCCGTCGCGGAGGTTATGATGGCAAGAATGTAGTGGTGCTTCTCCCCGATGGCGGCGAGCGCTATCTCTCAACCGAACTGTATGCTTGAAACAGTTTAATAGAAACTGTTTAAATTTTCTTGAAAAATTGTTCTATATTTGCGATGTTCATTTCGGCTTATTTGAGTCTATTTTGGCATCTTTTCTTTCTTATTTTTTGGAAATAGCCCGCTATTCCCTGCAAAATGCGAAAGAAAATCTACTCAAAATATCTCTCAAATAATTCCGAAAT
>JAFYLO010000197.1 GCA_017557045.1 Bacteroidaceae bacterium
AACATGGTGTAGAATATGTTGAACACTACCGAGAAGGCTTGCAGCGTGGCTATGTATTGCAGTTTGTCTTCTATGGCCTGCACAGTGAATAGCACTACCGGCGGTCCGGGCATTGCGAACATTCCGCCCATGATGCCGCTGATGGTACCTATGACAGCCTGTGCGCCTTTGCTGCGGAAGGGCTGCGTTATCTTGCCGTCGAGGAATATGAAGTAGAGCGATATTACGACAAGCATTGCTCCGAGACATTTTTTCAGTATTTCGTTGCTTGCTGATGCCATGAATTCTATTGCAAGGTACGATGCGGCTACGTTGAAGAGAACTATTATCCACATTACATCGAGCCTTATGTGTCGCAGATTCCTGATTGCTATCAGCAGGGCGGTTGTCCCGGCGAGCAGTCCCGACAGGGTAATCGATTCGCCGTAGGAGGGCAGTATGAAGGGGAAGAACATCATTACGAATATTCCGAACCCGAAGCCGCTGACGCGCTGTATGAAGCTGGCTGCAATGGTGAGGATGAATATGAGTATGTATGTAGTTTCCATTTTCTTATTCTTCTACCCAGTCCTCAGACTTTCCGAATTCCTTGTTTGCGAACAGTTCGGCAAGGCCGGTTATCTGTTTCAGACGCAGAAGTTCGTCTTTTGACATTCCTATGTTGCGTATGATCCATGCATCGGACATCCCCGATTTTGTGAGTTCGGAGACGATGTTGCTCATAAGTTCTATTTGATGTACGCCGCGGGCACGGTTGTGGCGTATGGTTGATGCCATTCGCTCGGACATATCCTTTTCGATGACCGTTACGGGGAGCATGCCCTTTTCGCGTTCATATATGCGTCTTGAGGTCTTCATCACAGTGTAGCGGTGGAAACCGTCGACCAGTTCGTATTTATCCTCTTCCTTGTGGTAGTAGCAGACACATGGCATTGTGTAGCCGTCCTCCCAAATGGATAATTCGAGCAGGCGCATTTCGGGCGGAGCTACGATGTTCGGATTGTAGTCGTTGGCTACGACCTTTTCTATGGGTACTGCTATTACGTTGTATACGGGACTCTTCTTTTCTTTTTCCATAATTGGGCTATTCTTCTTTTCCGATGTTGTCGGCCTTCAGAGATTTGTATTTTTCCATTACCTTTTTCTTGGCTTCTGTTTCGCGCTTGGTGGGTGCGAAGCCCATGTATTTGCATTGATGGTCGTTCTTCATTATGCAGATGCACATGCGCTTGTAGGATGGTATCTCTCTGAATTCGGCAATGTCAATGTCGTCGATGTATTCCATCATCACAGCTTTTTTGTTGCTGCGGTAGGAGGTTGTCGGTGCTATAGTGAATTGTACTCCGGCTTTGCGCAGTTTCTCTATTGTCTCGTCACTGAGACAGCCGCCGCGGTTGCGCCAGAAGTTGATGCTTACGTTGAGCTTTTCGAGGTAATTTTCTCTTGTCTGCTGTGGGAGTGTGTCGAGCAGGAAGTACATATATTCTTTCCATGTAAATCCTTTGGGACACTTTATGTTTTTCCATCCCATGGCTGTCGTGTTGCCGTAGATGCAGGCGAAATTCACTCCGTTGACACGGCTTATCATGCGGCCCCATGTGTCAGGGTCTATCACTCTGTAGATGTTGAGCGAGGCGATGGCTTCGCTTATGAAAGGGCTTGCCACCCGCTGCCGTTGCAGCGATATGCCTGCCTGGTGATAGAGGTCGTAGAGTTTGTTGTAGTCCCAGCCGAATTTGCCGTTGGCTGTCCAGATGTCGGCTATTTTCCAGTCGTAGATGGGGTAGGCGTTGCATACGGTGTCGTCTATGCGGCGTGTCCATCGCAGACCGAGAAGATGGCGGTAATTGCGGTCGCTGTTGATAATGCGCCATCGGTTGAAACTCTCCGAGGCGCGTATGCCTACGAGGCAGCAGATGTTGCTGCACCCTTTACGTTTGCTCAGCCAGTGTGCGAAGAGAACCTGAAAGTCGTAATCCCACAGTGTGCTGTCGTAGAAGTCGAAGTCTTTAGCCGTGAAGCAGCCTTCGGGCTGCGGACGTACCCACATCTCTTTCAGGTCTTCCTGCCAGGGCCGCCAATAGGACTGGTGCATGGAGGTGCAGGTAGTTACCTTGAAAGGAACGCAACAGTGGTAGACTTCAAGTATGTCTTTGTTTGATGTAAGTGTTCGTTGGATGTATTCGGTGGTATGTGTGTATTGTGCTTCGTAGTCCATATGAAAGACTCCGAGCTTGCGGTGCGGGGCTTTGGTGCGGATATAATCAATGCAGAGGTTCAACAGCACTCCGCTATCCTTGCCGCCGGAGAATGATACGTAGACATATTCAAAGTTTTCGAATATTGTTTCCAGGCGGCGCATGGTTGCTTCATATACGTTGAGTTGTCGTGTCATTCCTGTTTCTTCTCAAGATTCTTATAGTCCATTTTTGTGTATAGCTTGAGTTCGAGCCATGTGCTGAATCCTAATTCCTTGAATTCCTTTACATGGGGCTTCTTGACAAGTGCCGTTATTTTGTTGCTGTTGCTGTGTTCCTCTAATATGGTTTCAATAAGCTGAGCTATTGTTTCCTGTTTGTTGTCGTTTATATAATAATTGTCTATGTGATAGCCTGCGAAGGTGGGCTTCAGTGGCATGAAGCCTTCGACCTTGTCTGCATCGGTTGCTATATACCAGATGTAGTCCTTTTCGGTCTTGTAAGGGTAGTTGTTGTTCTGCTTTATGATGGCGGGATTCATAATGAGTGGTGCTACAAGCTCATATAGTTTTTTGTCTTCGCCATTTAATCGTATTATATCCATAGTAACGGCAAAATTAGTAATAAAATTTTGAAGCCTCTTAAATTTTATAGGAAAAATGACTATATTAGCACTTTGTACTTGTAATATTATTTTGCTATGAAAACCCCATTGAATATTCCTGCCTCAAGCGGCCGATTGGAATCGCTTGATATTTTGCGTGGTCTCGATCTTTTTTTGCTTGTCTTTTTCCAGCCGGTGTTCATGGCGCTTGCTTCGCGTTTGGATTTGCCGTTGCTAGCTCCTGTGGTTGAGCAGTTCACTCATGTCCATTGGGAGGGGTTTGCCATGTGGGACTTGGTTATGCCGCTTTTCATGTTCATGGCGGGGGTGTCGATGCCTTTTTCGCTGAGCAAATACATGGATGGACGTGCGGACAAAAAGGTTGCTCTTGCTCGTGTTGCGAAGCGCGTTGTGCTGTTGTGGCTGCTGGGTGCTGTGGTGCAGGGTAATCTGCTGGCACTGGATGCTGACCGCATATATCTTTACAGTAACACGTTGCAGGCTATCGCTTCGGGGTATCTGATTACTGCGCTCTTTTATCTCTTTTCGGGAGTGCGCGGTGTGTTTTTGGGTATGTGCCTGCTTTTCTTCATCTATTGGTTGCCTATGACTTTGGTAGGGGATTTCTCGCCTGAAGGTAATTTCGCCGAGACAGTAGACCGTTTGTTGCTTGGGCGTTTCCGAGATGGTGCGCGATTGGGTGAGGATGGTGTGTGGAGCTTTGCTGCGCATTATCACTATACATGGATTTGGAGTTCGCTCAATTTTGCGGTTACTGTGATGCTTGGTTTCCTTACGGGATACACTATGCGCCGTTTTGCGGGCGACCATAAAGCTATATTGAAAAGATTGCTTCTTTTCGGCATTGCTTTGTTTGGCGGGGGATTGTTGCTGTCGTTCCAGATGCCGATAATCAAGACTATTTGGAGCAGTAGCATGACTCTTTTTTCAGGTGGGTTGTGTGTGTTGCTTTTAGCAGTTTTTTATTATTTTGTCGATTATAAATGTTGGAAAAGCGGACTTTTGTGGCTCAAGATATATGGAATGAATTCTATTGCAGCGTATGTGCTTGGCGAGGTGGTGAACTTCCGTTGCGTGGCCCATTCGTTGACCCACGGGTTGCAGCAGTTTATGGGGGATTATTATGGAGCGTGGCTTACGTTTGCCAATTTCCTGATTCTGTTCTTTATTTTGAGATTGATGTATAAGAGTAATCTGTTTTTAAAGGTTTGATATGAAAGTTATTCATACGAGTGATTGGCACTTGGGACAGTTGTTCTATGGTGTGGACAGGACGGAGGAGCATCTTTGGTTCCTTGCGCGGTTGGTCGATGTTGTGAAGGAGGAACGCCCTGATGTTCTTATTGTCAGCGGTGATATTTACGATAATGTTGCGCCTACGCTTGCGGCTCAGAGGCTTTACAACCGTATGTTGCTTGAACTGCATGCTGCGTTGCCGGCGATGAAGATTGTGGTTACTGCTGGTAATCACGACAGTAGTTCGCGCCTCGACTTGCATAGTGAGCTTTGGGATGTTTTTGATGTGAAGGTTGTGGGTGGCATTGCAAAGGATGGCGACAGTGTGGATTACGACAGGCATATTGTGGAGATTGCCGGTGTCGGTTATATTATTGCCGTACCTTATGTCTATGCTGCGAATTATCCTCAGACGGATGATGATGGTGTGAGCCGTATGCGTAAGTTCCACCAGACATTGCTCGACCGTGTTGCTGCACGCAACTGCAATAAATTGCCGGTGATAATGACGGGGCATCTTGCACTGAGCGGTTCGGACATCAAGGGGCATGAGGCCAAGAGTATGCGTCTGGTCTATGAGAATATTGAGGAGATGGGTGTGGGGTACGATTATCTTGCGCTCGGTCATATTCATCGCCCGCAGTTTGTTACGGACAATGCGCGTTATTCGGGCAGTCCGTTTGCAATGAGTTTCGACGAGGATTATCCCCATTCGGTTTCGGTGGTTGAGATTGGAGAAGATGGTCTTTCTGTCAGAGAGAGGGAGATTGCCCCGCTTGTGCCTGTTTACACTGTTCCGCAGGAGGCAGGTGGCGTGGACGAGGCTCTGGAGGCGATAAAGAACTTACCGGCAGGCAGAGCCTATCTGCGTGTTAAGCTCAGGGTGCGGGATGTTGTTCCCATGCAGGAGAGGATGGGCATTCAGGAGGCTGTTGCTGAAACACAGCATATGTTGTGCGATATACAGCCTGTGAGAGAGGGGCGCGCGACAGAGGCTTCGGGTAGTTTTGCAGTGGAGGAGATAAGGCATATTTCGCCGTTGGATGTTGCGCTTGATTATTACAGCATGCGCTTTGGAGGAGAGATGGATGATGAACTGAAGGGGATGCTGGAACAATGTATTGAAAAGGCAGAGAAGGAGGACGAACAATGAAATTCATAGAACTTGAAATAAAAAATATAGCTTCGATAGGGTATGCTAAAATATCGTTTGACGAAGCGCCGTTGTGTAATGAACCATTATTCCTTATATGCGGACCCACAGGTTCGGGTAAGAGTACGATACTCGATGCAGTGTGTCTTGCACTCTACGGTACGGCGCCGAGGCTCGACGGGTATGGCAACGAGAGTTTCGAGGACAAGAAGTTGAATGTTTTTGGCAGCGATGATGCTGCGGTGAAGATAAGCAGTCCTTATCAGATGGTTCGCCGCAATACGGGCGAAGCATTTGCACGACTCACTTTCATTGGCAACGATGACAAACTTTACACAGCTTCGTGGCATGCGATGCGTGGAACGAAGAAACGGTTGGATGTGAAATTGAAGGCCGAACAGTCGCTCTATTGTCACGACAGCGGCACGACAATCAGCAAAAAGGCGGTGGATGCAATTGTATCCCCTGCTGTAATCGGGTTGAAATTCGATGAATTTTGCCGGACTACGCTTTTGGCACAAGGTGCCTTTACGCGCTTCCTGAACAGTCGAAGCAACGAAAAGAGTGCCATACTTGAAAAGCTCACGGGTACCGAGATATATTCGCGTATAAGCCGTCAGATTTACCGCACATACGACGAGAAGAACAGACTCTTCGAGGAGAAGAATCGCGTTATTGCCGCGTACAGATTGCTCACTCCTCAGGAACGCGAGGAGAGGGTGGCTGCGATGGCTGCTCTTGAAAAAGAGCTTGAAGCCCTGCGGAGCGAAATTCTTGCAATGGAAAAGGCTGCCGCATGGTTCAAAGGAGTAGGGGAGACTTCTGCTGCCATGAAATTGGAGGCGCAGCGGCTCGAAGAGGCAAAGAAGATGCTCTCTTCTGACGAGACTGTTGCGAAGCAGAGAACTCTGTCCGATTGGAGTGCGACAGAGGAATTACGCAGCAATTATTCCCGTTTGAAACAACTGCTTCGGAGAGAGCAGGAGATTTCGGAAAATATAAAGCATTTGCATGGTCGTTATTCGCTTCTCTGTGCCGGTAGCGCTGAGGTTGCACGCGTAGCCGAGGAGTATGATTTGAGGCTGCAAAGGATAAAAAAACAGTTGGAGACTATTGCCGGCGATATTCCGATGTATGAGAATGCCTCGCATTTGACGGCGAGGATGGAGGAGATGTTGCGTCTGTCTGATGAAATGGAAAAATGCAGACGCGATATTGAACTTAATGCGAGGAACCTGCATCTCACGCGGCAACAGTTGTCTCAGCTGGAAAAACTTAAAGTAGAGGTTGAACAAATTCTCATAGAGAAGAGAAAAGCTGTGGCTGCTGTTGCGGAAAAGATAGAAAAGGAACCTTTAGTAGAATCGATTATTAAGTTGAGGGAAGATATAGATTCCCTTGCTTCCATACTTAAGGATTGGGAAACCGCTGCAACTACGATAGTAGAAGAACGGCAAAAATCCGAGAGGTTGAGTGTGGAAGTTAAGAGGGCTGAGGAGGAATTCTCAAAATGCGCTAAAGAAAAAAGTGAAGCAGAAGAGAATTACGGTCGCCAGAGTGAAATCTATGAAAAGATGCATCTTCGCATTGATAATCATGCAAAGGCTCTGCGTGCACGTCTTTCGCAAGGAGACATCTGTCCTGTGTGCGGCGAGACGATAAATACACTCGTTCGGGATGAAGATATATTGGCTTTGCTTCTGCCACTCAAAGAGAAACTCGATGAGGCAAAAAAACTATCAGAAAGCAGGGTTGATGCATACAATAAGGCTTGTGCTGCATTGGATGCAGCCAAGCGCATGTTCGAAGAGTCTTCCGTGCGGCTTGCTGCAACAATAAATGAGGAGAAGAAATATGCTGCCGGACTTCAAGCGAAGTGCGGAGCACTTTCAATACCATTCACTACGGCAGATGAGTTGAAAAAGTACATTGAAAATTCCCGCAAGGAGGCTGACCTTCGACAGCAGGAAAGGGAGAGGCTTACTAAGGAGTATCGCAAAGTGTCGGCAGAAGTTGATACGATGACCGGACAGTTGAATGATGTACTTAAAAAATATGGTCTTGCGCTGCAAAAACATGCGCAGATTGCGAGTGCCATCGAGACTCAGAAAAGACAGGTGGAAAGTTCGGCTGATTCTTTGGAAAATCTGCGCAAGGAACTTGCTCCTCAAATAACTATTGCCGATTGGCAGCTCAATATTAAAGATAACATACAAGAACTGCGTCGCCGTTCAACGGAATACAATAAGGCCAAAGAGGAGGCGGAAAGTATTCGTCAGCAATTGGTGCGTATGGCTGAACAGCAAGAGAGAATAGCCCTACATCGCAAGGTGGTGGAGGAGGCTTACCCCGATTTTACTCCGTTGCAGGTGTCTGCCCAAAAAATTAAGGCGGATATTGAGACTGAGTGGTTGAAACTGTCGCAGGACACTCTGTTGTGCCGCACCGAATTTGATAAAAATGCAAATGAAATTGCTGAATGCACTGGATTTATCGATGCTTTCCACTGCGATAATCCTGCAATCGACAGGGAGAGAGCGGTTGCTTTGTGCGGCTTGTCGCAGGAGCAGGTGAAGACCATTCAGAATGAAATAAACCTCCTGCACTCAAATGTGGCTCGGAATGAGGCTCTTCTTGCAGAGAGTGAGAGAAAGTACAATGAACTTTTGTCGCAGCGTCCGGCTATAGATGAAGAGGCGACGGCAGAGACACTTGCTGCGAAGCGGCAATCTGCCGAAGAGCGTCGCTCGGAGTGCGATAAGATGGTCGGTGCATACGCTGCCGCTCTTAAGCAGGATGAGGAGAGGGCTGCTATGCTTAAAAAGGATATCGAGGAGGCCGCCTCGCTCGAAAAGGAGGCGAGCCGATGGAAGAGGCTTTCCGATATTTTCGGCAGTGCCGATGGCGGTAAGTTCAAGTCTATTGCCCAGAGCTACATTTTGTTGCAATTGCTCGAAAATTCCAATTTCTATCTGCGGCAGTTTACATCGAGGTACGAGCTTACGACACAGCCCGGAAGTCTTGTCATTCTGGTAAAGGACCGCGAGGATGGTGATACGTTACGTGCTGCAAACACTCTTTCGGGTGGCGAGAGTTTTATGGTTTCTCTTGCGCTTGCGCTCGGCCTGTCATCGCTCAACAGGAATAATTTTACTCCCGATACGCTCTTTATTGATGAGGGTTTCGGTACACTTAGCGGCGATTGCCTGAATACGGTTATTGAGACTTTGGAGGTGTTGCACAATATAGGTAGCCGCAGGGTGGGAATTATCAGCCATGTGGGTGAACTTTACGAACGAATCAGCACGAAGATTGAGGTAAGAAAGCAGGCCGGTGTCAGTGAGGTGAAGATTACAGGGTAGTCTTTACATGTAAACTATTGAGGGAGGTTCTATAAATTACTATTCTTTTATACTCAGCAAGGCAAGTTCTATTTCGGCCGCTTTTTGTTTTATACCGGCATCTTGTCTATTTTCACTCAGTTGCAACACGAAGGTTGCGCCTTCGTTAAAAAAGACAATCTGCTCGATATAAATTCAAAAATCGACTCGAACTAATTTATAGAACCTCCCTTGAAGCAACGTGCCTCGCAAATGATTTTGAATTTCATTTGCGAGGCACGTCAGTATAGTTGGCTTTTATGTGTCAGGGATTGCAAAGTTTTACTTCATCGACACCGTTGATTTCGGATATGTTTGAAATTACTTCGTGTAACTCGTTGGAGGAGTGTACATAGAATTCGACTGTGCAGTTTACTATCTCGTCTGTGCATACCGAGTTTATAGACTTCATCGAGAGTTTAAGACTGTTGGTGATGCAATCTACAAGGTCGATGAGCAGATGGTAACGGTCGATTGCCGATATTTTCAGGCACGCTGGATAGAGCAGTTCATCGTCTGAATCGAAATTTATGGCTACAATCTTGTCGCCTTCGTGTGATGCGCGGCGGATGGCTGTCTTGCAGTCGCGGCGATGGATGGTTATTCTCTCATTGCCTTCCTCCTTGAAGCCGACTATTTCGTCGCCTGGGATGGGGTTGCAGTTTGGGCACAGTATGTAGGGAGTCTTTTTCTGGCGGTTGAGCAGAGTGCGTATCTGTCGCTTGGCTTTGTAGGTCACTACGTGGTCGAGCCAGTCGGGACGGACATTGATTTTGTCGTTTGTGCCTATCTCGACACAGTCGCCATGTTGCAATATGGTCTTTACAGAACTGAGACGGCCGTTGATTTTGGCATACTGTGCGTGCTTGCCGATGTTGGTGTGTATTTCGTAGGCAAAGTCAAGCGGTGTTGCGTTCTTGGGGAGTATTACCACACTGCCTTTGGGGGTGTAGACCATTATGTTGTCGTTGTAGAAGGACATTGTTACACCCTCCATGTATTCTACCTCTTTACCGTTGGCTGCAATGTCCTGCAATACGGATTTCAGCTTTTCTATCCATCTTACGATGCTGCCTTCGGAGCGTTCGGCTATGCAGCCTAACTGCGATTTGTGTATCATGCGTTTAGAGGAGATGTGTATCTCTTCCCAAAAGCCCTTGCCGCCATGTACCTTGAAGTGGAAACTTTGATATCCGTTCTCTTTTGGGGCATCAATGTAGTTGTTTACACTGTGCGGGTGCTCCTTGTAGTGGTCGGTAAGGAGCGAGTATATTTTCAGGGCAGTATCCTTCTCGGACATTCCGGGTATGTCGCCGTATATTATGCGAATGTAATATTTGTTGTCGATGTGTGAGAAGTCGCAGCCGGTGGTGTGCATCTTGTGCCATATTTTGTATGCCGAGCGGTAGTGCATTTCGGTGTGCACTTTTATCCCTTTGTCTGCGAGTATGTGTTTGATGTCCTGCATGAATTGGTTGACATCGGCCTCTCTGTTGCGACGGTCGATGCGGAGTGCTTCGTTTACACTTGCAAATTCGCGGGGGCAACGGAAACGGAATGAGAGGTTTTCGAGCTCGGTTTTAATCTTGTAGAGACCGAGACGGTTGGCAAGCGGTGCATAGAAGTAGTCGGTCTCTCCGGCTATCTTCATCTGCTTGTCGGGGCGCATGCTGTTGAGTGTGCGCATGTTGTGCAGACGGTCGGCGAGTTTTAACAACAGGGCGCGTATGTCGTATTGCACCGAGTCGAGCATCTGCTGGAAGTTGTCGACCTGCTTCGAGGTGTTGTAGTTCTCCTTTTTCTTCTTGGTTACTATGCTCACAAGGAATGCTACATCGTCGCCGAAGCGTTCTCTGATGTCTTCGACGGTGTATTTTGTATCTTCTGCCACATCGTGGAGGAAAGCGGCTATGATGGGGTTGACGCTCATCTCCATCTCTACGGCGAGGATGCGGGCTACGGCTATGGGGTGCAGTATGTAGGGCTCGCCTGTCTTGCGTTTCTGATTGCCGTGTGCTATTCGTGCGAAGGCGCAGGCATCTTTTGCACGCTCTATGTCTTCGGGGCTCAGATGGTCGCGTACCATGTAGAAGAATTCTGTTATACGGTCGTCTATCAGTGCTTCGTAGTGTTGTTGTATGTTGTCCATAGCCGTCAGTTTTTTGTGTGTTTGTCTTTCTTTCTTGCCGCTCCTTTTTGTGGTGGCCTATTTATATAGAGTCTACCGGCAGAGTTCTTCTATCTTTTGTGTGGAATTATTTTTCTTCGTGGTATTCGTTTTCTGTGTTTACGCTCCAGATTGCGCTTTTGTCGCTATTGCCGGTGGTGATGTTGTCAACGGCTACCATTGCGGTCATCATGGAGTGATCCATGTTGTTGTAGCGGTGCTGGCCGTTGCGTCCTAAGCAGTATAGGTTTTCTATCGTGTCGAGGAACTTGCGTACTTTGTCGAGACTGTAGTAGCTGCCGAAGTATGCGGGGTAGGCCTTTTTAATCTTTACCCGTGTGGCATCAAGAACTGCATCTGGTTCTATTATGTCGATTTTCACAAGCTCATCGATAGCCATTTTTATAAAGCTGTCATCGTCCATTCTCCACAGTTCATCGCCCTCGTTGCAGAAGTATTCGAGACCTATGAACATTTTGTTTTCATACTCCTCCACGAGATAGGGCGACCAGTTGTTGAATACTTGCAGACGGCCTACCTTTACATCGCGCTCCTGTATGTATATCCATGTGTCGGGGACACGGCCGGCATATGTCTTTATCTTTGTTTCGTTCTTTATCTTCATCCTATCGAGCAGCAGACCTACGGTTATAAAGTCGCGGTAGGGCAGTTCCGATGCTATCTGCTTGACCTCTTCGGGTATTTCTATTCCGCTGATGGCTGCAACGAGATCTTTTATAGGCATTGTTGAGAGCAGATGGTCGCAGGGAATGTTTTCTGTGCTTCCGTCTGCAAGGCGGCACTCCACTGAGGTTACCTTATTGTTCTCGACGTTTATGCGCACTACCTCGTGTTGCATCTTTATTTCACCGCCCATTTGGTCAATGTCGTCTGCTACAATTTCCCATAATTGGCCGGGACCGAGTTTGGGGTATATGAATTGTTCGATAAGTGATGTCTCTACCTTCTTCTGCTCGATGTCGTCTTTCATGAAAGGTTTTGTAATGGCATCCTTCAGTATGGCATATACTGATAGTCCTTTTACGCGTTGGCTGCCCCAATCTGCTCCTAATTTTGATGGGTGTATGCCCCACACTTTTTCGGTGTATCCTTCGAAAAACAGGTTGTACAGGGGACGACCGAAGCGGTTGATGTAGAAATTCTCAAGTGAATTTTCTTCGAGCTTGAACAACTGTGAGTAGATGTATCCTACTCCTGATTTTATGGTACGCCACAGGCCCATGTTGGCAAATGTGGAGAATTTGAGCGATATTGGGTAGTCGAAGAATTTGCGCAGGAAGAAAATGCGTGACACGCGGTCGCGGTAGAGCATAACACGGTCAGAGGTTTCGGGGTCGGGGCCGCCGTTCTGCATAGGCTTGCTGTTGTTGCCAAGCAGTATGTCGTCCTTGGAGTTCTTGCCTTGTATGGGCATGACATTGTTCCACCATTCCATGATGGTGCTGCTTTTCGAAAAGAAGCGGTGTCCGCCGATGTCCATGCGGTTGCCTTTATATTTTACCGTCTGCGAGATTCCGCCAATTACATTGGTAGCCTCGACTACAATCGGTTGTATGTCGCTCTTCTTGAGCAGTTCGTATGCTGCGGTAAGTCCTGCAGGACCGGCTCCGGCTACAAGTGCAATCTTTTTATCTTTATCCTCCTGTTTCATACCTTATGCTAACAGAACCATTTTATTAATTTGATTATACCCATTTTGGCTACTGACGAGTGTGCCGATACATCTTTGCGCGAGAGTATCTCTTCGCGGTTGTTGTGGTAGTAGCTGTAGGCTGTCAGCAGCATCTCTTCGTTGGTCTTTGTAGGCATCCAACCGAGTTCGCGCTTTATCTTTGTGGTGTCGAACACGAAGTTCGAGGCTATCATCTTGTACTGATAGGGGCCGAGGGGTGATATTCCGAGTGCGAAGCATATCTTCATGCCTGCAATCATCAATCCTTTGGGAAGGAACAGCAGGCGTGATTTTGAGCCTGCCTTTTCTATTACATAGCGGTAGACTGTCCTGAAGTCCTTAACATCGTCCGAACCTATGTTGAATACGTCGGAACGGTTGTAGTTGCGTGCAAGGAGACAGGCATTTGCAAGGTCTTTGGCATATATGAACTGGTAGAAGTTGTCTCCTTTGCCTACCATTGGCAGACGGCGGCCCTCGTCAATGAACTGGTAGAGTATACCGAGCAGTCCCAGGCGGCCTTCGTCCATGATGGTGGGGCAACGGAATATGATAGATACGAACTCATTGTGCGAGAGTAGTATCTTTTCTCCTTCGAGTTTCGATTTTCCGTAAATTTCTATGGGGCAGGGTACCTCCTCTTCTGTTATCTTATATGTGAAGTTGTCGGCCCACAAGCAGTTCGATGAGGTGAAGATTACACGTTCAACCCCGTATTGTGCCGCATATTTTGCTACATTGGCTGTGCCGTCGACATTGGCATGCCAAAGGTTTTTAAGTTCGCTTTTCACATGTGCCAGGAGTGCGGCAAAGTGGTATATCGCATCGAATTTGTACTCTTCGAATATGCGGCTCATCAGTGCATCGTCGTTGATGTCGCCTTTGTATGCTATGAAATTTTCTTCTACAAGGTTGTCGTCCTGCAGGTCAATGCTTACGACTCTGTTCCCTCCGTCGAGGAGGATACGTTTCATTATCGAGCCGAAAAATCCGGCGCCTCCGGTTATCAAATAACAGTTCATCATCTCAAGTCTATTTTTATCGTTCCTTCAGTATATTGTGGAACTTTGAGTACATAAAGAATTTGCGTGCAAAAAAGTTCCATAGAAAGACTACTGCGGTCATTACAAGTTTCGAGAGCAGATAGTGCATTCCGTAGATGTCGGTCAACAGATATAGCCCAAGTTCGAGCCACAGCAACCCGATGCCGCTTATCAGAAAGACAAGGAATACTTCGACGCTTCTCGATTGGGGCTCGCCCTGAAATACCATATATTTCGATATAAGGTAGTTGGTGCTGGTCCCTGCTATGAAGCCTGCGATGGCTGCTATCAGATACTGCACTCCGAATATGTAAGAGAGCAGGAAGTAGAAGCCGTAGTCCATTACAAATGCTCCCGCAGCTACAAAAAAGTAGCGGAACAGTTGTATAAATGTGTTGTCTGTCTTTTCGAATAACATCTGTTTGCCTTTTGCTTTTGCGTTGGTCTTTTGACTAACGAATCACAAAAATACAATTTTTATATCTTTGTGCCAAATTTTTACAAAAAACTTAAGAAGCTGTTTTGAATTTTATTAGAAAATAATTCTATATTTGCGATGTTCATTTCGGCTTATTTAACGGAGTTTATCTCCTTCGCGCCTCAACCATATCAAGCAAGCTTGTATGGCACTCGGCTTGGCGTCGATTGAGTCTATTTTGGCATCTTTTCTTTCTTATTTTTTGGAAATAGCCCGCTATTCCCTGCAAAATGCGAAAGAAAATCTACTCAAAAGTTGCGGTTAAACGAGCGCAATGTGAACTTGTTCACAAATTGCACAGCGAGTGATAGCAACTTCAACGAAGTTAAATATCTCTCAAATAATTCCGAAAGATAGTGCAAACGAGCGCAATGTAA
>JAFYLO010000198.1 GCA_017557045.1 Bacteroidaceae bacterium
TATTGTTTGTTTTTACGATGGCGCAACCTTTGTGTTGCAACTGAGTAAAAATGAAGAAGATGCCGAAATAAAACAAAAAGCGACCGAAATAGAGCACACCCAGCAAAGAAATATAGATTAATAATTTATAGAACCACCCTTTATACATAGCCTTCAGCCGCTCGCGTCCTTTCGCGTTTGTAACGCGAAGGATAGAGTATCAGCATCTGCGATGCGCTTTGTAATTTAGGCAAATACGCAACCATTGGCAGATTTTATATATATGTATGCGCATTGCAAATGCGTATGGATAGGGGGGGGGATTTTCGCTTGTTCCGCAGTGTTCGGGAACTCCTCCGTCTTCAACTTCGTTGAATCCACCTCCTCTTCAATAGAGGAGGAGTTAATAACACTCTCCCGCTTAGATAAGAGGAACATTGCTTATTACGCAATGTCCCCTTTAAGTGCAGGAGCTATTTAGAATAGTTTCTCGATTGAGGGATAGGGATTGTACTTTTAGGTATAATATCGCATAATCATAAAAAGAAGATAGTGTGTCAAGGTTTGTAGCCTGACACACTATCGTAAGTTGTATCGGTGGAATTAAGAAGCTGTTTTGAATAATCTATCTCCCTTTATACATCTCCTCGTAATACTTCTCGTAGTCGCCGCTGGTGATATTGTCCATCCACTCCTGGTTCTCTAAGTACCAACGCACTGTCTTCTCTATTCCTTCTTCGAACTGCAATGAGGGCTCCCAACCGAGTTCGCGCTGCAATTTGGTGCTGTCGATGGCATAACGGAGGTCGTGTCCAGCGCGGTCGGTAACGTAGGTGATGAGGTCGAGCGAGTGCCCCTCGGGGTTGCCCAACAGGCGGTCTACTGTCTTTATCACCACGTGGATGATGTCGATGTTCTTCCACTCGTTGAATCCGCCGATGTTATATGTCTCGGCAATCTTGCCCTCGTGGAATATTACATCGATGGCACGTGCATGGTCCACAACATATAGCCAGTCGCGAACGTTCTCGCCCTTGCCGTAGACGGGCAGAGGTTTGCGCTGACGGATGTTGTTGATGAACAGTGGAATCAGCTTCTCGGGGAACTGGTAGGGGCCATAGTTGTTCGAGCAGTTGGTGACGATAGTGGGCATGCCGTATGTGTCGTGGTAGGCACGCACAAAGTGGTCGCTGCTTGCCTTTGATGCCGAGTAGGGGCTATGAGGGTTGTACTTTGTAGTCTCGTAGAAGAAATCTGTGCCATATGCCAGATGATGCTCGCCGCTGGAGGCTGTTGTGGTAAAGGGAGGCTCTATTCCCTCGGGGTGTGAGAGTTCAAGTGCACCGTACACCTCATCGGTTGAGATATGATAGAATCGTTTGCCCTCGTATTTCTCGGGGAGTGATTCCCAATATAGTTTTGCTGCTTGCAACAGGCTCAGTGTGCCCATCACATTGGTGCGTGCAAAGGTGAAGGGATCCTTTATCGAACGGTCTACATGGCTCTCTGCTGCAAGGTGGATGATGCCGTCAATCTGTTCCTGCTGCATCAATTGGTAGAATGCATCGAAGTCGCAGATGTCCATCTTCACAAATTTGTAGTTGGGACGGTCTTCAATGTCCTTGAGGTTGGCAAGGTTGCCTGCGTATGTGAGTTTGTCTATGTTGATGATGTTGTACTCGGGGTATTTGTTTACGAACAGACGTACAACGTGACTTCCGATAAAGCCGGCACCGCCGGTGATTACTATATTTTTCATGGTTGTTGTTTTTGTTAATGTTGTTTTTGTTATCTCAGGGTTGTAAGTCTGTTCTTTCGAACTCTCTCCCCCTTCGGGTACTCCCTCTTATCCAAGAGGGAGAGTTGTTTTTTACTCCTCCTCTTTGAAGAGGAGGTGGATTCAAGCGCGTTAGCGGTTGAAGACGGAGGCGTTGAATGCTTTGCTTGCGTGTTCTTTCGAACTCCCTCCGAGGCTTTCAGCCTCTCGTCCCTCTTCAAGAGGGACAATATTTATTATTCTTTCGAAATCCCTCTGTTTTAGTTTTTTATATTGGCGATGCACTGTTTCAACGACTCCGTCCAGTAGGGAACCTTCACACCGAACACCTCTTTAATCTTTGTCTTGTCGAGTACTGAGTATGCAGGCCTTTTTACGGGGCTGGGGAACTCGTTGCTGTGGCAAGGCTGCACATCGCACTCTGTGGTGCCGTTGTACTCGGCTATCATCTTTGTGAAGTCGTACCACGAGCATACTCCTTCGTTGGAGTAGTGGTATATGCCGGTCTGTGAACCGTCGAACTTTTCGAGTACCACAGCAATGGCCTTTGCAAGGTCGAGGGCATAGGTGGGTGTGCCTGCCTGGTCGAATACCACTTTCAGCTGTGGTTTGGTGGCAGTGAGCGACATCATAGTCTTGCAGAAGTTCTTTCCGAACTCGCTGTAGAGCCATGCTGTGCGTATGATTACGTGTTTGCAACCTGTTGCCACTATTGCCTCTTCGCCTTGGAGTTTTGTCTGTCCGTACACACCGGTGGGTGTGCCTTTCTTCTCCTCAGTGCAGGGGGTGTTGTAAGGGTCGCCTCCAAACACATAGTCGGTGGAGATGTGCACGAGCAATCCGTCTGTCTCCTTCATTGCTATAGCAAGGTTTTCGGGGGCTTTGGAGTTGAGCAGTGTGCAGAGGGCTACATCCTCCTCGGCTTTGTCGACATTGGTGTATGCTGCGCAGTTGACGATGGCGTCGACGTTGTTCTTTGCTACAATGTCGCGCACTGCCTGCAGATCGGTGATGTCAAGATAGGTGGTCTCTGCTCCCTCTATCTGATTGACATCTGTGAATATGTATCTGTCGCTGCAGCCGGCTGCTATTATGCGCATTTCGTTGCCTAATTGTCCGTTGGCTCCGGTTACAAGTATGTTCATTGATTTTCTTAATAGAGTTTGTCGTTTATGTCAAAATCGGGTGTGGCGTCCTTCAACAGTGGTTGCTTCAGGTCTTTCTCGCTGAGTATGGCCTCTGCTATGGGGATTCTCCAGTCGATTCCCAATGATTCGTCGAGCAACTGTATGCCGGCATCTGCTTGCGGTGCATAGAAGTTGTCGCACTTGTATTGGAAGATTGCCACATCGCTCAGCACTGCAAAACCGTGGGCAAAACCGCGGGGAATGAATAGCTGGCGATGATTCTCCTCGGTAAGTTCTACCGATACATGCTGCCCGAATGTGGGGGAGCCTTTGCGGATGTCTACAACGACATCGAGTACGGTGCCTTTGACGCATCGCACCAGTTTGCTTTGGGTGTAGGGCATGCGCTGGTAGTGCAGGCCGCGCATTACGCCGTATGAGGACATGCTTTCGTTGTCCTGCACAAAATTGATGGGCATTACCTTTTCGTCGAACTCCTTTTGGGAGAATGATTCAAAGAAATACCCGCGGGCATCCTTGAAGATGCGGGGTTCTATTATTACAACGCCTTCCAAGGCTGTTTTGATAACTTCCATAATCAGAAGCTGTTTTAATTCTATTTTAAAATTTTACTTTTTCGCTACACTTAGAGATTGGGGGTGCCGGTCTCCTTGAGCTCGCCGATTACTTTGAGCAGGTATTGTCCGTACTGGTTCTTGAGCATGGGCTGTGCAAGTTCGCGCATGCGCTCTTCGTTTATCCATCCCTGGCGGTAGGCGATGCCTTCGAGGCAGGCGACCTTCAAGCCCTGGCGCTTCTCCAATACTTCGATGTATGTGGATGCTTCGCTCAATGAGTCGTGTGTGCCGGTGTCGAGCCATGCGAATCCGCGACCGAGTGTCTGCACCTTCAGCTCGCCGTCGGCGAGGAATTGCTGGTTGACGGTTGTTATCTCGTACTCGCCGCGTGCCGAGGGCTTTATGTTCTTTGCTATCTCAACTACTTTGTTGGGGTAGAAATAGAGACCTACGACAGCGTAGTTGCTTTTGGGAACGGCGGGTTTTTCTTCAATTGAGAGGCAATTGCCGTTTTTGTCGAACTCGGCTACGCCGTAGCGTTCGGGGTCGTTTACCCAATATCCGAATACTGTTGCCTTGCTCTCCTCTTCGGCTGTGCGTACAGCCTCCTTGAGCATTTTGGTGAATCCTGCTCCATGGAATATGTTGTCGCCCAAAACAAGGCAGGCGCTGTCGTTGCCAATGAAGTCGGCACCTATGGTAAATGCCTGTGCCAAGCCGTCGGGTGAGGGCTGTTCGGCATATTCGAAGTGTACGCCGTAGTCGCTGCCGTCTCCAAGAAGACGCTTGAAGCCGGGCAGGTCGTGTGGGGTGGAGATGATGAGAATGTCTCTGATACCAGCCAACATCAACACCGAAATGGGGTAATAGACCATCGGCTTGTCGTAGATGGGCATCAACTGCTTGGAGATTCCTTTTGTGATGGGGTAGAGGCGTGTTCCGCTACCGCCTGCCAATACTATTCCTTTCATTGTATTCCTTTTAAGGATGTCCTGATAAATTACTAATTTGTTGTTTGTTGTAAGGTGGGCGCTGCTTCGGTCGCTTTTTGCTATGTATAAATCCAAAAACCGACTCAGACTGATTCATACCCCCCCTTAATATCCCTTCAGGATGTATTCCCGTGCCGGTGTCGTTGCTTGTGAAATATGTCCTAAAGATAATAAAGTACGAAATTAACCATTATTTTGTAAACGGGAAACAAAATGGTCGTTTTTTTTATGTCGAATATACAACGATATATACGGGGAAATCTTCTTGAACATTGTTTTGCAAGCTTGCGACAGACGATTCTGTAGTGGTGTATAAGAAAGCCGGCCCTCAACTATGCCAATGAGTTGAGGGCCGGTTCTCTTGTGGGGCGGGGTAATGTGTCGGGGTTTTCCCTGAATCACCGCCGCGTTACTTCATTTCAATTTCTTCTTTCATGTCCAACTCTTTGCCGTTGGAATCCATGAATTTGTACTCAAGGTAGGCGAGGTTCTGGTCGGGGATGACGCGTACGCCGAAGCCGTACTTGAATTGCCATTTCCTTAGCAAAGATGGCAGTCCTTTGTTTATGTAAGCTGCTACATAGGGGTGTACGTAGAGCTTGAATTTCTTTATCCCGACACTGTTCACCAGTCTGTCGATTTTACTCTCCAAGGTGTCTGTGAAGAGTATTGAAGAACGTACTTTACCTTTGCCGAAGCAGGTGGGGCATACCTCCTCTACGGGGATGTCGATTGCCGGACGCACCCTTTGGCGTGTTATCTGCATCAGTCCGAACTTGCTCAGTGGCAGAATGTTGTGTTTTGCGCGGTCTTTCTCCATGTTCTGCACCATGCGCTCGTATAGTGCCTGGCGGTTTTCGGATTTGTCCATGTCTATGAAGTCGACAACTATTATGCCGCCCATGTCGCGCAGGCGCAACTGGCGTGCCAGCTCATCGGCAGCGCCGAGGTTTACTTCGAGTGCATTCTCCTCTTGTGTGAGGGCGCTCTTGCGCGAGCGGTTACCGCTGTTTACATCTACCACATGAAGGGCCTCTGTGTGTTCTATTACCAGATAGGCGCCTCCCTTGTATGAAACAATCTTACCGAACGTGGATTTTATCTGCTTGGTTATTCCGAAGTTGTCGAATATCGACAGTTCTCCTTTGTATAGCTTAACTATGTCTTTGCGCTCCGGGGCTATCAGCGATACGTAGCTGAGTATGTCGTTGTAGGTGTTCTCGTCGTTTACGTATTTGTTTTCGTACGAGGGGTTGAAGAGGTCGCGAAGCAGTGCTATTGTCCTGTTCGACTCTTCGTGTACGACTGTGGGGGGCTTGGTGGCTTTTTGTGTCTTTGAAACCATCGCTTCCCATGCTGCTACCAGTGTACGTAGCTCGTTGTCGAGCTCTGCTACGCGCTTGCCCTCTGCTACGGTGCGCACTATTATGCCGAAGTTTTTCGGCTTGATGCTTTGGAGCAGTTGTTTGAGACGGGTGCGTTCTTCGGGTGATTTTATCTTAGATGATACCGATACTTTGTCTTCGAATGGTATCAGTATGAGGAATCGTCCGGCAAATGATAGCTCGCCGGTGAGTCGGGGGCCTTTGGTGTTTATGGGCTCCTTCGTTATTTGCACGAGTATCTCTTGTCCTGTCTCCAGTGCATCTGAAATGTTTCCCTCTTTCGACTTGTCGGGCTGTATGCTTGCCTTTGAAATGGGGAAATGTCTTTTCCTGTCGCTGGTAATCTGTTTCAGATATTTCTGAACCGAGTAAAATTGTTCTCCTAAATCGAGATAGTGAAGAAAGGCTTCTTTCCCTGAACCTACATCCACAAAGCAGGCATTCAGTCCGGGCATTATTTTCTTTACTCTGCCCAGATAAATGTTGCCTACCGAGAATGATACATTCTGTTCTTCCTTGTGGAACTCCATCAGCAACTTGTCTTCGGTGATTGCTATGGAGACTTCCTGTGGCTGAACATTTATTACAAGTTCACTTGTCACTATTCTTTGGTTTATTTGATTAGGTTTTGCCCCTCTTTCAGGCGGGGACTTCTCCTAAGTGGGTTGTGCTTCTCGATGCCTATGCTTCTCGAAGCCGACACTTCTTAGAAACTGTTTAAATTTTATTTCGGAATTATTTGAGAGGTATTTCGAGTATATTTTCTTTCGCATTTTGCAGGGAATAGCGGGCTATTTCCAAAAAATAAGAAAGAAAAGATGCCGAAATAGGCTCAAATAAGCCGAAATGAACATCGCAAATATAGAATTATTTTCTAATAAAATTTAAACAGCTTCTTAAAACAAAGAACAAACTTGAAAAGTCTATTAAGATAGGTCTTGCAAGTCTGTTCTTTGTGTCTGTTTAGGCAATTAATTACTTTTTGCTCTTATGCCTATTCTTTCTCAATCTTTTTTTACGCTTGTGCGTAGACATCTTATGTCTTTTTTTCTTTTTTCCGCTGGGCATAGTTAATGAATTTGTTTATGAATACTTATGTTATTTGTTTTTTACTTCCTGAACGAATGTTTTTGCGGGCTTGAACGCGGGTATATTGTGTGCAGGTATGATGAGTGTTGTCTCCTTGTGGATGTCGCGAGCTGTCTTCTCTGCTCTCTTCTTTATGATGAAGCTACCGAATCCGCGAAGATAAACGGGCTCCTGGTTTGTCAACGACTCTTTAACTACCTCCATGAATGTCTCAACTGTAGAAAGCACTACGGTTTTTTCTATGCCGGTCTTCTTTGCAATCTCATTTACAACCTCTGCTTTTGTCATATCTTTTGTATTAAATTTATATTTTGTATGTTCGTTTTATTTTTCGAACTGCAAATATATTGCTTTTTTTGCTTTTGTAGAAATTTAAGAGCTTTTTTTTGAAAAAAATGTATGATGTTCTTTTTGCAAGCCTGCTTTTGGGCGCTTTTCTAAGGCTTTTTTGTGTGATGAATATCTGTGTTGGGCTGATTCTTCCGGTAGATGTTTTGGATAAATATTGAATATATACAGCACTAGTTTGTATGAACTTTTGCTTGTTGTTAGTATATTTGGGATAATCCCGAATATACCCTGCACTCGCTGTGAAATATTCAAGCAAGCTTGATATTTTTGGCTTCGCAGAAGTTCTATTTCACTCGTTGGAAATAAAAGCAGACTTTTATTCACTCGTTTATATGAACTTTCTCTCGTTTGTTAGTATATTTGAGGGTAAACCTCGAATATACCCTGCACTCGCTGTGAAAAACATCGAAGTAAACTTCATGTTTTTTGCTCGTTTGTTAGTATATTTGAGGATAAACCTCGAATATACCTTGCACTCGCTGTGAAAAACATCGAAGTAAACTTCATGTTTTTCGCTCGTTTGTTAGTATATTTGAGGATAAACCTCGAATATACACTGCACTCGCTGTGAAATATTCAAGCAAGCTTGATATTTTCGCTCGTTTGTTATTATATTTGCAGAATAAACTGATAATATTATTAATTATGTCTGTAAATAAAGTAATTCTTATAGGTAACGTGGGTAAGGATCCTGAGGTAAGACACCTTGACAGGAATATGGCTGTTGCCAATATAGTCCTTGCGACTACTGAACGTGGATATACATTGCAGAATGGCACTCAGGTGCCCGATCGTACCGAGTGGCACAATGTGGTGCTGTGGGGAGGCATGGCCGATGTTGTTGAAAGGTATGTACGCAAAGGCGACAAGTTGTATATCGAAGGCAAGATAAGGACTACAACATTTGAGGATCAGTCCGGTATACGTCGCTATCGCACCGAGATTCAGGCCGACAACATGGAAATGTTGTCCTACAAGTCTGCGGGCGGACAGAGCACTGAGGGTAAATAGCTCTCGTTTAGAGTGTGTAAATTTTTGTTTCATTAATTTTTGATTGAATGGATTATTTAGCTGCTGTGCAGCCTGTTTTTTTAGTTTTATCAAGTATAGTTGTTAATGTGCCGTCCATTGCTGCGGTTGTGGCTTTGGTAATTGCTGTCATGCTGTTGATGGCATCGGCATTCGTGTCCGGTTCGGAGATTGCGTTTTTCTCGCTGGATACTTCCGAGATGGAGGAGTTGGACGAGGAGGAGAACCCGGCCGACAAGAGACTCAATGTGTTGTTGTCGCATCCCGAGCGTCTGCTGGCAACAATTCTGATTGCAAACAATTTGGTCAACGTGGCGATTGTCATGTTGCTGAATTTTTTCTTTATGCAGGTACTCGATTTCTCAAACGCTCCCGAATGGTTGGAATTCCTGTTGCTGACGGTTATCCTTTCGTTCCTTTTGTTGCTCTTCGGAGAGGTGATGCCCAAGATTTATTCCAAGAACAATGTGTTGAAATACGCGCGTTTTGCTTCGCACGGCCTATATTACCTTTATTATATTTTAGCTCCCTTTGCAAAGCTGCTTGTGCGCTTTACGGCTATTTCGGATCGTGTGGTTTCGAAGAAGAATTTCTCTCTGTCGGTCGACGAACTTGAGCAGGCATTGGAGCTTACCGACAAGAAGGAGATTGGCGAACAGCGCAAGATGTTGCAGGGTATCATACGTTTCGGCGACGAGACGGTAACGGATATTATGACTTCGCGTCTTGACATGGTGATGTTAGATGTGAATGCGCCTTACGGCGAGGTGCTGCGTTGTGCGGCCGAAAATGCCTATTCGCGTATTCCGGTCTATTCCGGCAAACAGGATGATATCCGCGGTGTGTTGTATATAAAGGATCTTTTGCCCCATCTTGACGAGAAGGATGATTTCAAATGGGATACGCTTATCCGTCCTCCCTATTTTGTACCTGAGACAAAGATGATTGACGACCTATTGTGCGATTTTCAGTCGCAGCGCGTGCATATGGCTATCGTGGTGGATGAATTTGGCGGGGTATTGGGCCTTGTAACCATGGAGGATATTATCGAGGAGATTGTGGGAGAGATAAACGATGAATTTGATGACATAAAGCAACCTTATGAGCGTATTGATGCCAATAGGGTGGTGTTTGACGGCAAAGTGTTGCTTGCCGACTTTTATAAGATAATGAATCTCAAAGCCGATGATTTTGAGGATGCTGCGGGCGATGCCGAGTCGTTGGCTGGGCTTTTGCTTGAAATTAAGGGCGAATTTCCGTCGCTGAACGAGGAGATTGTCTGCAACGGCCTTACATTTAAGGTTATGCAGCGTGGCAAGAACCGTATTTCTAAGATTATGGTTACAGCCCCGGAGGCGGTAAGTATTGAAAATAAATAGCTGTATAATGCTTTGCCACTGTCATCATAGGGACGATAGACTCGCGTGGGCGTTATATGAGTTTGACGAAGAACTTGACGGACTGGTTGCGCTCTGCGATGCTTCTACTGTGGAATATGCTGTACGCAATTTCAAGAGCGGGAAGAGACAACGCGAATGGCTGGCTGTAAGGTTGGCGCTAAAGGAACTTTCGGGCTGTGAGATTGCTATTGCCTATAAGCCCGACGGTAAGCCCTACCGCGTGGATGGCAAAGGGTATGTGAGTATTTCCCATTCGGGTAATCTTGTTGCCGTTGCCCTGCACGATGAATGCGATATCGGTATTGATGTGGAGTTGCGCTCTTCGAGGATTTCTGCGGTGAGGGGAAGGGTTCTTTCGCCTGCCGAAGAGATGGCACTTGACAGTAGCAACGAGGAGGAGGCTCTTCTGCTGCATTGGTCGGCAAAGGAGAGTTTCTATAAAATTATAGGCAACAGAGGCGGCAGTTTTGTTGATAGTTTCATGGTATCCCCATTCAAGGTTGCGGCTGAGGGGAGTTTTGGAATTTCGTATCTTCAAGATGCTGAGATCCTGAAAACTTGCACTGTCAATTATATGCTGACCAATGATTTTGTGCTTACCTTTTGTGTGGACACATACGGAAACACTCTTTGATTGAAAAACGTTTATATGGAATAACGATAAACCGACCTAAATAGTAAAGGGTGGTTCTATAAATTATTTCGCGGCGATTTTTGAGTTTATTTCGAGTATATTGTTTATTTTTACGATGGCGCAACCTTTGTGTTGCAACAGAGTAAAAATGAAGAAGATGCCGAAATAAAACAAAAAGCGACCGAAATAGAATGCACCCGGCAAAGAAATATAGATTAATAA
>JAFYLO010000199.1 GCA_017557045.1 Bacteroidaceae bacterium
ATGGGCAGTGCACCACGCGCGTTTATGTCGTTGTATGCGCATAGGAAATCTCTTTGGAACTCAAAGAGATTGTATTTTTCTCCGGCATCCACGATGTCTATCAGATGATAGGGAACGGAGATGCCGCCTTCGCTATATTCGGCAATATCCTTGCCTGTACCTATATCCATCCCCCGGTATACCTGACGGCTGTCGGCGCTGATAATCTCGCCGCCAAGCTCGCGGGCTATGGCAACGGCAAGCGCAGTCTTGCCGCACGCTGTGGGCCCGACGACGGATATTAGGTCAAATTGTGAATTTCTATCTTGCATATCAAAAGACAAATATAGCGACAATCTTCCATACAGCGAAACATTATGCCTATTCTTTCGCCCGTAAAATGTGAAAAAACAGGCTTGAATGAGTTAAATTTTATAAAATAGGAGCGTGTGGGGCGCTTTTATACAGAGTATAGGTTTATCTTTGTACAATCATGGGGCGCTACTGTCGTAAGACAGTTCCCTGCTAAAGTAAATATATGTACGAAAGTTTGATGAATCTGCCCTATTTCCAGGGCATGAGCAAAGACGAAATAACCTCTATTCTTGATAAGGTCAAGTTGGAGTTTTTACGATACAACGATGGAGAACTCATATTGAAGCAGGGCGAGCCTTGCGGCTGTTTCACGGTACTTGTCCGTGGTGAAGTTACATCCTCGTGTATTTCGTCTGACGGCATATACAATGTAATAGAGGAACTTACCACTCCTTTTGCGTTTGAACCATACTCTCTCTTCGGTCTTTCGCCCTATTACAGATGCAGTTACTATGCAAAAGGTGTCTGCGATGTGCTTTCGATAAACAAATCTTATCTGTTCGAGGAGTTTGCCCGTTATGACATTTTCTTGATGAATATGCTCAACCTCGTAAGCCAGCGGGCCCAGCAGAAGAGTGCTCAGATATGGAATATGCGGGAGATTGGCATTGCCGAAAAAATAGTGAACTTTATGCTCTACCGCACCGAACAGCTTGATGGTTGCAAGATTTTGCAGGTAAAAATGGGTGATCTTGCGACAATTCTTGGCGAGACACGCATAAATGTTTCGCGCACGCTGAATGCCTTTCAGCAGGGTGGTGTGGTGGAACTGAGACGAAAAGAGATAATAATTCCTTCGCTGAGAAAACTGAAACAGTTTGTCTTAAAGGAGGATAAAATATCGGAACCTATATAAAAAAGGGAATTAAAATTTTTCTTTTTTTCCTCTTTTATCTTAACTTTGCCTGAGTGTGTGCCTGCTGATAGCAACGCATACGGAATATAAGAATTAAAATATTACTGAAAAACCTGATAGATGAAATTTAAATGGTTGTTATTGCCGCTTTTGGCACTGTTTTTTGTAGCCTGTGACGACGAGGTTTCATACTCTGACATGAAAGAGCGTGAGACCCGCGCTGTAAAGGAGTTTATCCGCAGCGAAGGAATCAATGTCATCTCATTCAATGATTTTATAAAGAACGACTCCACCACTGATGTCGAAAATAACGAATATGTCATTATTGACGATGTCTATATGCAGATTGTGCGCAACCCCAAAGGTGTAGAAGGTGCACGTCAGATGCGCGATGGGGAGACACTGAATGTGATGGCACGTTTCGTCGAATACAATATTTCTGAAGCCGATACTATATTGGGTAATGTGTTCGACTCGGACAACCCCGACTATATGCGCGTGAAGTTGGACCACGGTTCCTATTCTGCGACATTCACAAACGGGTATATGGCAATAACATACGGTAGCGCCGTACCCACCGGATGGCTTACCCCATTGCCCTACATCTACTTCACCCGCCGTCAGTCGCAGACTGCCAAGGTAAGGCTTATCGTTCCCCACACAAAGGGAACCTCCACAGCTTCGTCATATGTCTACCCTTGTTTTTATGAAATAACCTTTATACCCGAAAATTTATATGACACTGATTAAATCAATCTCAGGAATCAGAGGAACCATCGGCGGACATGCCGACGAAGGTTTGACTCCTCTGGATGTAGTGAAATTAACATCGGCATATGCAGCGCTGATACGTAAGACAACCACTAAAGAGAGCAACAAGATAGTAGTTGGTCGCGATGCCCGTCTTTCGGGTGATATGGTCAACAAGGTTGTGTGCGGTACTCTTATGGGAATGGGATTCGATGTAGTGGACATAGGTCTTGCTTCTACTCCCACCACCGAACTTGCTGTAACAATGGAAGGTGCATGCGGAGGTATCATTCTCACAGCCAGCCACAATCCCCGTCAGTGGAACGCGCTGAAGCTGCTCAACGAAAAGGGTGAATTCCTCAACGCAGCCGAAGGACAGGAGGTTCTGCGCATAGCTGCTGCCGAAGAGTTCTTGTATGCCGATGTCGAGACACTCGGAAAATACCGTCTCGATGAGACATACAACCAGAAACATATCGATGCTGTGCTTGCACTTCCCCTTGTGGATGTTGAGGCAATCAAAAAGGCGGGCTTCAAAGTGGCTATCGACTGCGTAAACTCTGTTGGTGGAGTAGTTCTCCCCATGCTGCTTGAGCAGTTGGGTGTAAAGAGCGTGGAAAAACTCTACTGCGAACCTACCGGCGACTTCCAGCACAATCCCGAACCTCTCGCAAAGAACCTCTGCGACATTATGGGACTTATGGCTAAGGGCGAAAACGATGTTGCATTCGTGGTAGACCCCGATGTTGACCGCTTGGCAATCATCTGCGAAAATGGCGAAATGTATGGCGAGGAGTACACACTCGTTTCTGTTGCCGACTATGTACTGAAACATACACCCGGAAATACTGTTTCCAACCTCAGTTCTACACGTGCCCTGCGCGATGTTACAACAGCTCGCGGCGGCAGCTATGCAGCATCGGCTGTAGGTGAAGTGAACGTGGTAACACTTATGAAGGAGACAGGCGCAGTAATCGGCGGCGAGGGCAACGGTGGAGTAATCTACCCCGAAAGCCACTACGGACGCGATGCTCTTGTAGGTATAGGACTCTTCCTCAGCCACCTTGCACACGAAGGCAAGAAGGTGAGCGAGCTTCGTGCTACATATCCCTCATACTTCATGGGCAAGAATAGAATAGATCTTCAGCCCGGAACCGATGTTGATGCTATCCTTGTAAAGATTAAGGAACTCTACACCGGCAAGGCTGCAATCAATGATATTGATGGTGTGAAACTTGATTTTGAGGACAGATGGGTACACCTCAGAAAGAGCAACACAGAGCCTATCATCCGCGTATACTCAGAGGCTCCCACACAGGAGGAGGCCGATGCGGTAGGTCTCGAAATCATGAAAGTGGTAGAGACACTCGTATAAACTCTTGTTAGAAAGATAAAAACAAAAATGGCGACTATATAATTGGTCGCCATTTTTGTTTTTACCGGTTGTGAGGGGGCTTTGTCAGAATCTTGCTCCCAAGGTAAGCACCAGCTTATTGCGCATGAGTGAAACATCTGTAGCCGGTATCTGTAACTCAGGGTCTACATAAGGGTAGAATTCGGCATTCTGCAACGTACATTGGTAGGCCGCGTCGAAATAGATGCTCTTGCCGTGGTAACCGAGACCGAGCGAGAAGATGTTTGTCTCTGCTGTGTTGGTGTATTCCGTTGCCGTGCATGCCGATGAAGGTGAGATGTACTTCCATGCATCATCTTCGAATGCCGAGGATATGTAGTTGTATCCGCAACGCATGCTCAAATTGTCGTCGAGGCGCATCTCTGCTCCCAAGCGGAAGATGTGTGAGCACTTCATGTTGCTTCTGAACTCCTCGTTCATGTCGGGCATTTCGGGGCCGTCCTGATACTCCATCTTTGCCGATGAGTAGTCTACAAGTTCATATTCGGCGTTCAGGGCAATGAAATTGTCAAATGTGTAGCCTGCGCTTACATTCATACGCCACGGCGAACGTACGCTGTAGTCGACAATGTAATCTTCACCGTATGCGCTCTCCCAGTTGGTTGCCATCTCCTTGTATTTGCCATTCTCGTCGCTGGGGCCTGCTATGTATGCGCTGCTGTAGTCTGTGAGCGAGTAGTAGGTGGGCAGATGGAAGGCAAGACCCATGCGGAAGGGTGAATATTCGAAGGGGCGCAGTATGGCTCCGAATTTAATCTCGGTTGCTTCGCCTTCGGTCCTGAAGTTGTTTTCAAGGTCGTATATTACGCCTACATCGTCATATTCGCTGTAGATGGAGTAGCGTTTGTAGTCGATGCTCTGCACTCCTATTGTCATACCAAGATAGAGACGGTCGTTGATGTTGCACGATAGGTTGCAGTCGACCTGATATGTGCCGCCGCGCTCTTCGCTGTAGTATGTGGCGTCTGTAGGCAAGTAGTTTATTCCGCCGGTGGCATCGATTATGCCTGCGTCGTATGCGAGCAGAGGAAGCCACGGATAGCGGGGATTCATATATGAGTAGCAGTTGATGTTTTCAAGATCGGGAAGGCTTTGGTCATATAGTGACTGCATCTGGTATTGCTGCGAAAAGTCGCCATCGGCGTACCATCCGTTCATGGCAAAGTCCTTTCTGAAGTTGTTGCGGTGGGAGATGTTGAGACCGAGATTCAGGTATCTTAGTGTACCCTCTCCGCAGTAGCCTGCAAGCACCAGGCCGAAGTTGTCGAAGGATAGTTGTGTGTTGTCCCGTTCGACTACGGAGCCCAAAAAGTCGGCCTTTGTGTTCAATAGGTTCAGTGATGCCGATACTGCAACATCGTTGCTGCGGTATATGCCTATGCCCGCAGGGTTGGTAGACATTGTTGAGATGTCGCCGCCGAGGGCGCTCATGGAGCCGCCCATTCCCACGAAACGTGCTGTTCCTACAAGGTCGGGATTGAAGAAATTTATTGCATCGTATGTGCTTTGTGCGTATGTGCCGAGTGCCATGATTAGCATCAGGGCTATATTGGTCAATCGTTTCATCTTTTTTTTGCTTTTTATGTGAATTTGATTGCTTTGATTGTTCGCATCGGGTGTGGTGCTATCTGCGACCTCCTCCTCGGCTGCGTGAACCTCCGCCTCCTCCGCCACTGCTGCGAGAGCCTCCTCCGCCTGAGTAGTTGGAGCTTCTTGAGGAACTGCTTCCTACGGATGAACGTGAACTGCTGCCGCTGCTTCCTGCCGATGAGCGTGAACTGTTGGTGTATGAACTGCCGCTGCTACGGCTTGATGATGAACCGCTGTTGTATGAGCCACCATTGTGGTAAGTACCGCGGTTGTTGTATGAGCTTCCGCTACGTGTACGGGTGGTTCCTGTGCCTCCTGTTCTGTTCTGATTACCCGATTTTACAGCTTCGCCACTGCGTGTGCGGTCGCGTGTAATTCCGTTTACCCAGTTTACCTTACTCTGCTGTCCGCTCTCTTTTCCCTGTGTGCGTTCGCGTGTTACGCCGGTGCGTGTAGCATTGCTGCGTGTGCTGCTGGGACGGTTGTATACTCTTTCTGTGCTGCTGCCGCGGTTGGTGCGTCCTGTTTGTGAGGAGTTGCTGCGCCCGGTGCGCCCGGTTTGTGCTATGCTGCTACGGTCGGTGCGGGGTGTGGTGGCGCGTACTCCCCGGTCGGCTCTTGCCGGACCTGTGGCGCGGGGTACGTAACTGCCGCGCTGTCCGCCGCTGTTGCGGCCTGTGTATGATGCGTTGCGGTAGCCGCCGTGTGAGGGTCGGAACCAGCCG
>JAFYLO010000200.1 GCA_017557045.1 Bacteroidaceae bacterium
CTACGATAAAATAAAGAAAAATATTTGTGGCCGGTAAACGTATTTAAGTCGTTTAAAATTCAATATTTAAGAATCTACAAGCCCCAATTCTTTATTAAGACAAATTTAAGTCAATGACTAGAACTCACTCGCCCTGCTAAGCCTCACAAGTTCGGCATCAGGTGGTGCAATCATATAAAAAGAAAATCGTAAGCGGTTAATTACTAACTACTTGCGATTTTTCTTTGTACTCGAAGCGGGACTCGAACCCGCACAGCCGCGATGGCCAAGGGATTTTAAGTCCCTCGTGTCTACCATTCCACCATTCGAGCAACCTGAATTTATGTAGTTGCAAACGATATTTCGTTACAACTTTGCAAAGTTAAGCAGTTTTGCGAGAATTCCAAAAGATTTTCTCTAATATTGTGGATTTCAGCTGATATTCTGCCCCGTTTTTTCGAAATATTTGGCAAGAACCATCAACGAAATGAGATTTTCGCGCTTCTTGTTGCGGAATTGTCGGGCATATTCGTTTGCGTGTTTTATTATTTCTTTGGCCTCGTCGATGTGGTTGTTATAGTAGTCGATGCGCTCCAAAAGGTCGGAGTAGTCGGGTTTTATCTCAATATAGTGATAGTTGGGGATGAGCGTACCCTCCATGAACCATGTCTCGTATGTGGGACGGGGCATGACTGCTATGCTGTTGCTCGACATCACCCACTTGAGATTGCTTGCTACATCCACACCTTCGAGAGCCATTATATAGCGGTATTTAAGATGCTCCTCCACGCTCATGCCTGCGCCTTTCCATTCGGCGGGGTTTACCGAGTGACCGGCTGTGTCTACAAGGTCGCACATGGGATGTCCGAACCATTTTTCGAAGAAGCGGATGCGGCCGGGCTTACCATTGGCATCGCCACGGAAAAGTATTTTGTTCTCTTTCTTTTCGAACGGTATCTTGTCGTCGACAAAGAAGAAATGTCGCACCTTGTTCAGTTTCATCAGCACCGAGTTTGCGTTGTCGCCTGCTATGGGACGGCTTTTCACGATTGTTGGATGTGGAGGAATGGTGGTTACATCGCCGCCTTTCAGCATCCAGCGGAGTGCATCGGGGAAGTAGCGGGTGTACTCATAGGTGTCGAAAAAGTAGACACTGCCGCACTTTTTGTTTTTCAGTGTGTGATTGCCGAGTGTCGGGGCATCTGCAGGCAGTGTAGCGCCGTCGGTAAGTTTGTTGTAATAGTTTACGCGGTTCATTATCTGCTCTTTTTCGGCCGAGGAGTTTATCTCTTTCATGCGGCGGCGAAGAATGTGCCGCAAGATAAATTTTGGGCAAAGCAGCAGTGAGTAACTGCGCAGATAGTATAGCAATTTGGTATTTTTTGCCATTTTACAAGGGATTTATCGGTTGTGGAAGTTGTCGTAAGTTGCTTGCAGTATGGTCTTGGCATTTGTGATGCGGTTGCCTGTCGCATCTGCCGGTTCCTCTATGCTCACATTCTGTGCATCAAGGTCGTAAAGAGTGTAACCTGTGCTGTCGGTTATTGATATTCCGTTGTTGAATGTATGGTAGGCAAAGGGGTATGTGTATGACGGAGAGAGTATATTTCGGCTGTATTCGAATTGTTCCGTGGGGAGTGCAAGCTGCGCAAGGATGGTTGCGGACAGGTCGCTTTGGTTGCACAGTTGCGTAATCTCTTTTGCCGCGCGCACTGCACCGCCCAACAGCAATATGGGGATGCGGTTGTGTTCAGCCTCGTCGCCGGGCACTCTTTGCGGGTAGCGGGCGAGGGTATGGTCGGGAAGCATTATTACGAGGGTATTCTCCCACACTTCGCTCTTTTTGAGACGGTCGACAAAGTGGCCTATGCAGGAGTCGGTGTAGGCAAAGGAGTTTGCAATTTCGTCGTCGGGGATGCGGTTGTACGGCACAGTCCACGGCTCGTGGCTGCTGAGCGTAAGGTATGTGATGTGCCACGGCTCGCCGGGACGGGTGGTGGTGAGCGTATAGAGAGAGTCGAAGGTTATGTGGTCTGTTACACCCCACAGATGGGTACTCTGCTGCTGCATGGTGAAGTCTTTGTCAGCTATCAGTTCGTTGTACCCTGTAGAATAGAGGTAACTTTTCATATTGGTGAAGTTGATGTCGCCACCGTAGAGGAATGTATTGTGGTAGCCTGCCGCAGCGAGCGTGGACGCCAACGAGGGGAGATTGCGGCTTTTTACGGGAGACTTCATCACTGAAGTCTTGGGGAACGATGCGTAGCCGCTGAGGGTACAGAGCACGCCGCGATCGGTGCGGTAGCTGTTGGCATGGCAGTTGGTAAATATCACTCCCTCTTTTGTAAGTCTGTCGAAGTTGGGTGTTACTCCTTTTATGCCGCCCTGACTTTCGATGAGGGCACTTCCCATGCCTTCGAGTATAATGGTTATGATATTGGGACGGGTGGTGTTGAGCAGCGTGTCGGTGATTGCGCTGTCGTGGGGATAGAGCATTTTCATGCGGGCCTCTACATCGGACGGGGTGTAGAAGGTGTATGCATCCTTGTAATCCTCGCGCTTGCCCATCGAATAGATGAAGCTGAATATGGGGTTTACGGCTGCGTGATTAAGGAACTGCTTGTCACTATGATACACTTTTCCTATGTTGTTGGTAGACTCCCCTACTCCTCCGCGTATGCCCAAGAACAGTATGCCGCCAAAGAATATCAGCATAACCAATGTGGCAACACGACTGCCATACGGGTGCAACTCTTTCGTTGTGGCCCTGTGCAATACAGCAAACAGTGTCGCCAGTAGTGCCACAGTCATAAGCAGACGTGTGATGATATAGCCTGTACTTACGCTGGCAAAGGCATTTGAGGGCGAATCGATGTATATGAGGAACGATGCGTCCAGTTTGAACCCCCAGAATGGGTAGAGACTCATGTCGGCAATGAATGCAGCAGCTATTGCCGTAGCTGCCAATACATTATAGGGAATAAGCACTTTGCGTAACGGAATGCGGAGAAATGTTCCTGCTATTGCAAAAAGCAAGGGAATAGCTGTCAAGTAGCCCGCCACGGCAATGTCGAGCGGCAGACCGTAGAGTGCAACATCTGCATAATCGTGCAGACTGTAACTTTCTGTGCTGTTTGCTGCAAGGAAGAGCAGTCTGAGGGGGACGAAGCACAACAACAGCGTCACATAGTATCTTAGTAAGTATAGGATTTTTTCTTTTATATTTCCCATAAGAAGTTCTATTTCTGCGAAGGTAGTGATTTTTTTCGAGAAACAGACATTCTATCGTTCATAAGCTCCTTTAGAAGCTGTTTGAATTTTATTTCGGAATTATTTGAGAACTGTTTTTGAGTAGATTTTCTTTGTTGTTTTGCAGGGAATAGCGGGCTATTTCCAAAAGACAACAAAGAAAAGATGCCAAAAACAGACTCAAAGAAACCGAAATAAAAGCGCGAATATAGAAACATTTTCTAATAAAATTCAAACAGCTTCTAATTCCTTATTACAAGCTCTGTGCCGTACATCATATATCTGTATCTCCACAATGGGCGGCCTTTTCCTTTCACCGGGATTCCCTCGTTGTTGAGGTCGTACACGTTGCCGCAATTGGGGCAGGTGGCAAGGCCTGTACCATCGCGTGATACATCGAGTCTGTAGCGTGCAGCCTCGCAGGTGGGGCATGCCAAATCGTACACCCATACATTGCCATCGCTGACTGAAGGGGTGCCTATTATCAGTCCTCCAAGTCCGTAGAAGTAGGGATTGCGCAGCTCTATTTCCGAAAGGTTGGTTGTGGTTTTATAGCCGTTAGCATCGGTTACTTCGTAGCTTTTGTTTGTCTTGCGGCGCACGGTGATAAATTGCCCGAACGAGGTTATCTGATTGAATGGATGGTAGGCTGTATCGCATTTGAAATAGACACTATATCCCGAATATGGACTTTCGCTGTCGCAGGCCAAGATGATTGCCAGCGCAAGCAGTGTAAAGAGAAATTTCTTCATTGTCAATAGAATCTTACCAATTATAGTGTCCGGTAAACGTATTTAAGTCGTTTAAAATTCAATATTTAAGTAACTACAAGCCCCAATTCATTATTAAGACAAATTTAAGTCAATGATTGGAACTCCTCCTCTTGGATAAGAGGACATTGCGTAATAAGCAATGTTTGCGACGACGGGAGCTTTAGCTCCCTAAAGGAGTGCCGAGCTTGCGAGGTCTATTCAAACGCTTTTGCGTTTGAAGACGGAGGAGTTTGATGGTTTTGCTTGCGTATTCTTTCAAACTCCCTCCCCCTTTGGGTACTCCCTCTTATCCAAGAGGGAGAGTTGTTTACCTTGTTTTTGAAGACGGAGGAGTTCAAAACATAAGCAGGATAAAAATTTACCGGACAACAATCATTACCAATAGAATAACGGTAAAAGCAGCATTATATTGTATTGCTGCCCTTACCGTTAGTAATATTTATGCACACAGGTATTACCTGCCGAGCAATGCCTTTTCGGCCTTTTCGGCTTTTTCAAATCCGAATCCTGCGAGTATGCTCTCCATCAGTTCCCCGATGCGGTCGTTGCACAGATTGCCTATGCTGCCTTCGTGGGTGTGGGCAATCTTCTTGTCGGGAACGAATGTACCGGCCTCAATGTCGAGTCCGACCTTCTTGTATGCATCGCGGAATGGCATTCCTTCGCTTGCAAGACGGTTTACCTCCTCCACACTGAACATTGCATCGTAGCGGCTGTCGTCGAGGATATTCTCGTTAACCTCCATACGCTGTATGATGTATGTCGCCATCTTTATGCACTCTTTCAGCTCGTTGATAGCGGGAATGAACAACTCCTTTATTATCTGAAGGTCGCGGAAGTAACCTACGGGCAGGTTGTTCATTATCATGATGATGTCAGTGGGGAGCGCCTGAAGACGGTTGCATTTTGCGCGGAGAAGCTCGAACACATCGGGATTCTTCTTATGGGGCATGATGCTCGAACCTGTGGTGCACTCAGCAGGCAGTTTTACAAAGCCGAAGTTCTGCGAATTGAACATGCAGGCATCGAATGCCATCTTCGCCAATGTACCGGCCACGCTTGCAAGGGCATAGGCTACGTTTCTCTCGCTCTTGCCGCGTCCCATCTGTGCATAGACTACATTGTAGTTCATGGAGTCGAAGCCAAGAAGTTCGGTTGTCATGGTGCGGTTGAGGGGGAACGATGAGCCGTATCCGGCAGCCGAACCCAACGGGTTGCGGTTGCACATTTTGTATGCTGCCTGCAAGAAGAGCATGTCGTCCGTAAGTCCCTCGGCATACGCGCCGAACCAAAGACCGAAGGATGAGGGCATCGCCACCTGCAGATGGGTGTATCCGGGCATGAGTACATCCTTGTGACGGTTGCTCTGCTCTATGAGTGAGTCGAACAGAGCCTTCACCATTAAGGTAATCTCCTTAAGTTCGTTGCGGGTGTAGAGTTTGAGGTCTACAAGCACCTGATCGTTGCGCGAACGGCCGCTGTGTATCTTCTTGCCCGTGTCACAAGTTTGCGGGTGAGCATAAGTTCCACTTGCGAGTGGACATCCTCCACACCCTCCTCTATAATGAATTCACCACTTTCGGTGGTTGCATATATCTCTCTCAGTTCGCGGTGAAGATCGTCGACCTCCTCTTTTGTCAACAGGTCGATGCTTTGCAGCATTGCGCTGTGTGCCAACGAACCGAGAATATCATAGGGAGCGAGAAAAAGGTCCATTTCTATGTCCCGTCCGACAGTGAAACGCTCTATTTCGGGGTTCACCGTTATGTTCTTCTCCCACAGTTTTTTTGCCATATCAGATTGTTTTAAGGGTGGTTCTATAAATTATTAATCTATATTTCTTTGCTGGGTGTGCTCTATTTCGGTCGCTTTTTGTTTTATTTCGGCATCTTCTTCATTTTTACTCAGTTGCAACACAAAGGTTGCGCCATCGTAAAAACAAACAATA
>JAFYLO010000201.1 GCA_017557045.1 Bacteroidaceae bacterium
AAAAACCCCTCCGTCTTCAAAAACTATCGTTTTTGAATCCACCTCCCCTTTAAGGGCAGGAGCTTTATTCAATAAGCTATTTTGCTGATATTTAAAAACATAGCAAGTGCCGATTTAAAATTAATGTGTACAAAGATTAGCTTGGATAAGAGGAGGTGGATTCAAAAAAGTTTTTGAAGACGGAGGAGTTTGAATCTTTTGCTTGCGTATCCATTCGAACTCCCGGTAGAATAAAAATTTACTTAGAGTCAGTGCATGTTGCCTGTCTGTTGCGATAATCAAATGCTGATTACCATGCCTTCCTGTGTGGCTACTGTATTGCTGAAGACGGATTTAGCTTCTGCCAATAATTCGTCTTCGTCGTTGTATCTGATAGAGTAGTGTCCTATTGCCAATTGCTTTGCGTTGGCCCTCAGGGCAATATCTGCAGCTTGCGATGCTGTGGAATGGCCGGCAGTCGCTGCCATATCCTTCTCGCTTTCTACGAAAGTTGCCTCGTGGTACAGAAGGTCGACTCCATGTATCTGCTCTGCAAGGGCAGGACAATAGCTGGTGTCGCTGCAATATGCATAGCTCTTGGGAATATAGTCGCTGGGCTTGGTCAATTCGCTGTTGGGAATTGTCCTGCCATCCGGGGTGATATAGTCTGCACCTTCCTTGATCTTTCTGAACTCCGTGCAGTTTATGCCATATTCCTTGCATTTTTCGGGAAGAAGGATATTCGCTTTCGGCTTTTCCTTGAAAAGGAAGCCCATGCAGGGAGTCTTGTGCTCAAGTGGTATGCTCTCCACGGTCATGGTACTGTTCTCGTAAAGAACCTCTCTTGCCGTTGTGTCTATGCCATGCAGTATAACCTTATAGGGAAGGTAGCAATATTTATCGAGGTCGTATTGTATAGGCTCTACCATTACAATAGGCATGTATATGTGCAGGTCTTCGGTACGCGCAAGCATCAGTCCAATAGACGACAGCAATGGAATAAGTCCAAAGAAGTGGTCACCATGCATGTGGCTGATGAATATAGCGTCGAGATTAGTCAGCTTCACTCTATATTTCCAAATTTGAGTCTGTGTACCTTCGCCACAGTCCACAAGGAATAGTCTCTCGTTAATGTTGACAATTTGTGCGCTTGTCATATGTTTTGCCGTCGGAATGCCTGAGCCGCATCCCAACATAGTTATTTCAAATTTTGCCATATTGATTCAAGTTTAATGTAGTTAATAATAATAGTTTGCAGTGCTTTAGCTTCCCCTCCCCACACTGATGCTATCCGTTGCTGCATAGGTCGCTGTTCCTGTATGTTTTACATACTGTTCTTTGTAATAGAGTGCATAGCAGCCGCCAATATATCACATAGCATTCAAATTTATTTTAGGCCAAGAGGGAGAGCTGTTTTTCTTTGTATTTCAATTGGTTTACATGAACTCCTCCTCTTGGATAAGAGGAGGTGGATTCAAAAAAGTTTTTGAAGACGGAGGAGTTTGAACCTTTTGCTTGCGTATCCATCCGAACTCCCGGTAGAATAAAAATTTACCGGATACTAATAACAAAAAATGCGCTTCACTCAGCAATTAAAGTGAAGCGCATTTTTTGTTTACATCCTATTTGGGAATTGTTATTTTGTGTAGAACTTATGCGGCTTAATCATAAGTTCGGGCTTCAACAACTTGTCGAGTTCCTCTTTAGTAAGCAGTCCCTCTTCGAGTACAAGGTCGTACACGCTTCTGTTCTCCTTGAGTGCACGTTTGGCAATGCGTGCCGAATTTTCGTATCCCAATGTGGGGTTCAGAGCGGTAACGATGCCTATGCTGCCCATCACAAGTTCGCGGCAATGTCCTTCGTTGGCTGTTATGCCGTCGATGCAGAGGGTTCTCAGACGCGCCATTCCCTTGAGCAGCATGCGGATGGACGAAATAGTGGCGTGAACGATGATTGGCTCCATTACATTGAGCTGTAACTGTCCGGCTTCGGCTGCGAAAGTGATTGTAAGGTCGTTGCCTATAACATTGAAGCATATCTGGTTGACAACCTCGGGGATAACGGGGTTTACCTTGCCGGGCATGATGCTGGAACCGGGCTGCATGGGTGGCAGGTTAATCTCGTTGAGTCCGCAGCGGGGGCCGCTTGAGAGCAGGCGCAGGTCGTTGCAGATTTTTGAAAGTTTCACTGCGAGACGCTTCATTGCCGAAGAGTACATTACTGACGAACCAGCGTCGGGGGTAGCCTCGACAAGGTTGCCGGCAAGCACAAATTCCTTGCCTGAAATTATGCGCAGGGCTGTCACGCATGCCTCGGAGTATCCGGGTTCGGTGTTGATACCTGTGCCGATGGCTGTTGCGCCCATATTCACTTCGAGGAAAAGGCGTGCCATCTGGTTGAGACGGTCGACCTCCTCTTCGAGTGTCGATGCGAATGCTTCGAATTCCTGTCCTAGTGTCATGGGTACGGCATCCTGCAACTGTGTGCGGCCCATCTTCAGTATGTGGTCAAATTCCTTGCCTTTTGCGCGGAAGGATGCTATCAGTTTCTTAAGCTCGGCTACAAGATCCTCGTTGTGGAAGATAAAGCATAGTTTGAACGAGGTGGGGTAGGCGTCGTTGGTCGACTGCGAGAGGTTGACATGGTCGTTAGGGTGGCAGTATTTGTATTCGCCCTTCTTGTGTCCCATAAGTTCAAGTGCGCGGTTGGCAACCACTTCGTTGATGTTCATGTTGGTGGATGTTCCGGCGCCACCTTGTACAAGGTCTACAGGGAATTGGTCTACAAGTGCTCCGCCTATAATCTCTTCGCAGGCTGCCTTTATGGCTTTGCCTATCTTGTCGTCGAGAATGCCGAGCGACATATTTGCATGGGCTGCAGCCCATTTTACCATTGCGAGGGCCTTTACATAGTAGGGGTGGTCGCTGATGGTTATTCCACTTATTTCGTTGAAATTCTCAATGGCGCGTAGTGTCTGTACACCGTAATAGGCTTCGGCTGGTACCTGCATTTCGCCTAATGAATCATGTTCGAGACGTGTTTCCATGCTTTATGATATTATTGATGGTTATTAAATTTCTGCTAATGTAATGATTTTTACGATACGATGGTGCTGTTTTTCAATTATTTTATGAAATAATTTATAATGATTATCAAATATATTACCTAAAGTGCAACGTTGCATTGCAATGTCGGTGGAAATAAGTAACTTGAAAAGTTGTCCCACTTTAAGCTAATCTTTGGACACATCTTTTAGTTTTTATATTTTGCTAATCTCTTTAAAATAAGAAACTTAAAAAAGCTGTCCCTCTTAAAGGGGGGCAACGCGGAATGGAGCGTTGCTTGCGACGACGAAAGCTTTAGCTTTCCAAAACTATAGCAAGCGAGTGAATGGAAGTTTACTTACATTTACAACGAGCGCAGCATAGTTTCGATATTATCAAA
>JAFYLO010000202.1 GCA_017557045.1 Bacteroidaceae bacterium
CGCGATGTAAGAGTAATTGTTTACGATGGTAAGATGCACCCGGTTGACTCAAATGAAATTTCGTTCATGCTTGCAGGTCGCAATGCATTCAGCGAGGCATTCCGTTCTGCAGCTCCCAAGATTCTTGAGCCTGTTTACGATGTTGAGGTATTTGTTCCCTCTGACAAGATGGGTGATGTGATGAGTGATCTTCAGGGACGTCGCGGTCTTATCATGGGTATGAGCAGTGAGAATGGTTATGAGAAGCTTTCGGCTAAAGTGCCTTTGAAAGAGCTCTCTTCTTACTCTACAGCACTCAGCTCACTCACCGGTGGTCGTGCATCGTTCATAATGTCGTTCGCTTCTTACGAACTTGTTCCCACTGATGTTCAGGAGAAACTTATCAAGGAGTTCGCTGTTAAAGACGAAGAGTAATTGAAGTTTTCTGATATGATGCAAGGTTTTATGCCCGCGGGCATAAAACCTTGCTCTTTTTTGCGGTTGTGTGAAATATTAAGTTAAATAAATTGTATATTTATCTAAAATAGTCTTTAAGTTGAATTTAAAGTGTATAAAATAGCAACTAAAAATAATAGAAAAGTTAATTTAAGAAAAAACCGTTATAAATGGTGTTAAGGAATTAGGTTATACAGAATTGTTCTGATATATTTGCGGTATGAAAAAGTTAACTATTTGGATAATAGGCGCAGTGATGGTCTTTACCTGCTTGGGGCTTCTCTATATGCAGGTGGAGTATATTGATGCCATAGGGCGTATGCGCCGCGAGCATTTCGACGAGGGGGTTAAGCGCAGTCTCTATCAGACGGCGTACAACCTTGAACTTGCCGAAATGAAGTATTATCTCTCCAAGAATATTCAGAAGGATATACAGAAGTCCAATATCAGCAACAGTAATGTGCTCGAATTCGAACACAGTTACTTTGTTACTTCGGACGATGGTAATATCCAGTCGGTGTTCGAAATGAAGACCATAATGAACAATCCGGCCAACCCATTGGCTAAGGTCTCCCGTTCGTCAGGTAAAAGGCAGATGACACTGAAGGAGGCACAGCGCCAATCGCTCGAAACGCTGAAGAACAGGTATATGTACCAGCGTGCTTTGCTCGATGAGGTTGTGTATAATATGCTCTATCAGGCAAGCGAAAAGCCTCTGTCGCACAGGATGAATTTCCGTAAGATGCACGAGGATCTTAAGGTGGAGCTTGCAAGCAACGGCATTGATATTCCCTATCATGTGAGAGTGCTTGGAGCAGACGGCAAGGAGGTTTACAGATGTGCCGATTTTCAGGAGGAGAGTGGTGATAATGTCTACAAGGAGCTGCTGTTCAAGAATGATCCTCCCAACCGCATGGGGGTTCTTGAGATAGTCTTCCCTGTTGATACGCTGAACAAATATATATATAATTCGGTTAAATTTATGATACCTTCCACAATACTTATAATGGTATTGTTGTTGACATTCCTTATAACAGTATATCTGTTTGTGAGACAAAAGAAGTTATCGGAAATTAAAAACGATTTTATAAACAACATGACGCATGAGTTCAAGACACCTATCTCGACAATATCGTTGGCGGCACAGATGTTGCAGGATCCTTCGGTCGCAAAATCGCCCTCGATGTTCGGCAGGCTGTCGGGCGTAATAGCCAGCGAGACGAAGCGCTTGCGCTTTCAGGTTGACAAGGTGTTGCAGATGTCCATGTTTGAGAATAGCGACAACACTTCGTTGAAGATGAAGGAACTTGATGCCAATGAGCTTGTCAATGGTGTGATAAATACCTTTGCTGTAAAGGTGGAGCAGGGTGGCGGCAAGATAACCTCCAATCTCGAAGCTGAAGATCCGTTTGTTTATGTCGATGAGATGCACTTTACAAATGTTGTCTTCAATCTGATGGACAATGCGGTTAAATATAAACGCGCAGACGAACCTCTACTGCTCAATATACACACATGGAACGCAAATGGTAATTTCATGTTGTCGATACAGGACAACGGTATAGGAATAAGCAAAGATGACCTGAAGAAGATATTTGACAAGTTCTACAGGGTACACACAGGAAATTTACACGACGTTAAGGGCTTTGGTCTCGGACTTGCCTATGTCAAGCAGATAATACATGCGCACAAAGGTTCCATAAAGGCAGAAAGCGAAGTGGGCGTCGGAACAAACTTTATAATTGTATTACCTTTAAAATAAAAGATTATGGAAGAGAAACAGAGTATCTTATTGTGCGAGGATGATGAGAACCTCGGAATGTTGCTCAGAGAGTATTTGCAGGCAAAAGGATATAATGCAGAACTTTGTGCCGACGGCGATGCAGGATATAAGGCTTTTCTCAAAGGCAAATTCGATATATGTGTGCTTGATGTGATGATGCCTATCAAGGATGGTTTCACATTGGCGCAGGAGATTCGTGCTGCTAATGCGAATATACCTATCATATTCCTTACCGCAAAGACACTGAAGGAGGATATTCTCGAAGGCTTCAAGATTGGTGCAGACGACTATATTACAAAGCCCTTCAGCATGGAGGAGCTGGTGTTCCGTATTGAGGCTATTCTGCGCCGCGTCTGTGGCAAGAAGAATAAGGAGAGTTCCGTTTATAAGATCGGCCGTTTCGTGTTCGATACTCAGAAGCAGCTTCTCTCTATCGACGGACAGCAGACAAAACTCACGACAAAGGAGTCTGAACTTCTTGCACTTCTCTGCTCACACGCCAACGAGATTCTGCAACGCGACTTTGCTCTGAAGACCATCTGGATAGATGACAACTACTTCAATGCACGAAGCATGGATGTTTACATCACCAAGCTGCGCAAGCATCTTAAGGCAGACGACTCAATCGAGATTATAAACATACACGGCAAGGGGTACAAGCTCATCACCCCTGAGGTTGAAGCATAAGTGCTGATTTTGCAAAAACAAAAGGACTCATTCTTGAAATGATGCAGGTCGATGACGACCGCCCGTTTGAGGCTCGCCACCTGGACCGCCGCG
>JAFYLO010000203.1 GCA_017557045.1 Bacteroidaceae bacterium
GATGCCTCGCTGGCAGCATCGAGCAGCGAGGAAGAGGAGAGCTTCAAACTGAGCGACCTTAAATTCATCCTCACAAACAAAGGCTTTTGGCTCATCACACTGCTGTGTCTGATGTTCTATGCAGGAGTATTCCCATTCCTGAAGTTCGCCACCAAACTGATGATTTACAAATATGAGGTTGCACCCGACGTTGCCGGCCTTATCCCTGCAATGCTGCCCTTCGGCACAATATTGCTTACCCCTGTGTTCGGCTCAATGTACGACCGCATAGGCAAGGGCGCCACACTGATGATTATCGGCTCCATGCTGCTGACCATCGTACACGTGCTTTTTGCACTGCCCATCCTCTCATACGGATGGTTCGCAATCATCATCATGATACTTCTGGGCATTGCATTCTCGCTTGTACCCTCGGCACTGTGGCCCTCTGTTCCCAAGATTATCCCCATGAAGCAGTTGGGTTCGGCATACGCCATCATCTTCTACATCCAGAACATAGGTCTCTCTATGGTACCTGTGCTCATAGGTTGGGTAATCGAGAAATATTCGACAGTGGAGAGCGCTAACGGCATTACATACGACTACACAATCCCAATGACGATTTTTGCCGTGTTCGGAGTAATAGCCATTGTAATTGCAGCCATTCTGAAGAAGGAGGATGCAGTAAAGCACTATGGTCTCGAAGAGAGCAATATGAAGAAATAAGAAACAGAGTAAAAAAAAACTTCTGAAAAACCGATTTTTTGCACAGTTTTATGCAAAAAATCGGTTTTTTTTGTAAGTTTGCAACAATAAAAAATCAAAACAAATACATATGAAAAAATTTTTACTCAGCACAACAATAATGTTACTATTCGCCATAACATTATCAGCGCAAACAACAATCACGCTCGGCGAAAAAATCACGACAACCGAAGAGATTAAAAGCGGAAATCTCTACGTATTGCAAGGCCTGCTCGACTGCGACCCCGTAAACGGATACTCAGGAGCAAAAGGCGGAGGATACTACAAAAGTTCGAAATCTGTAGGAACAAGATTGGATGCCGGTTGCGCCTTCCTTGTAACTGCCACCGGATTCAACGATGACACATTCTATCTCCAAAGCCTTGCCGACGGCAGTTTCTGGTGCACAAGCGATACCACATATTTTGCCGATGGAACCAAGACCTGCTATCGTTCATTGGCAGCAAAGGTCAAATTCGTTCCCAACAACAACGACGGTCTGCCCGGCTCATTTGTAATATATGAATACATCGAAAATGCAAAACGCGACTACGATGGCAATATAATTTCAACCCCATATTTGATAGCACAGGACTGGGGAAAGAACTACGGATGGTGTTCATACCCCACCCTTGCCGAAAACGACAACACCGGTTCGGGAGAGTGGTACATCTACAATGCAGAGGTTACAAACCCCAATAAATATCTGCTCAAGAACCTTATTAAAGAGGTTGACAAACTCGATCTCAAGGAGTGTGCCGACCCGGGCAGATTCTCCGACCTCGGCTCTTTCCCCGAAGTATTCGAAGAGGTGAAGGCACTTAAAGACTCTGTAGAGGAGAACGACGCACTGAAATTGACAGAAAAGCTCCTCGATGCCCTCGACGAGAATGTCGACGACGAACCCAACCCCATTGTTGAAGGAATTTACGTAATAGAGAATGCTTACAATGCCTTCATCGCTATCAAGAAGGTTACAAAATCGCTCTGCTTCGACACGAACACCTACGATAACAGCGATGGCGATTACGCACTGCATTGGCGTTCGACACCCGACGACATATTTGCAGCAGATTCTATGTTCTACTTCGAGGTACTCTCGGCTGCCAACAGCGAAATAGCCGACATAATGGAGAAAGATGGAGCAATAAGCGCAGAGGACAAAAAAGATCTCTACTTCATCAGAAATCCTAAAACCAAACAATACGTTGCATGGGCTCCCACAAGAGGTATTGCCGTCGGTAGCACAACAAAGCCTGAGACCCCTTATCTTATAACCACCTACAATGACAAATTCACAATTGTGTGCCCCGAACTTCCTGAATTCGGTCTTGGCGCCTACAACCATATGGGAGGTAACGGCCCGGACAACTTCGTAGAATTTGCAAATAAAACCCTGCAAGCATCTGTATGGAATCTGCGACTTGTAGAGGCATATCAGGGAACATCCATCAACAACGCAGTCGAAGATATGAGCGAGCCCATTGCTATTTCGTACTACTCTGTTTGTGGCGTCGCCTCAGAAACACCTTTCAAAGGAATAAACATCGTAAAATACACATACAGTGACGGTACAGTAATAAGTAAAAAAATGGTGGTAAAATAGTTACACAACACCCCGCATCCTACAAAGGCAGACTATGCTAATTGCGCAGTCTGCCTTTGTCGTTATTTTTTCCTATCGATTGAAAAAAATCGTACCTTTGCAGCGAAATAACAGCAAAAAGAATGACACAAGAAAACAGAAGCATATTCCAGCAACCACTATGGGTAACAACATTTGCCCTGACCGCAGCCATTGCATGGGGATGGGCCTACCCTCTCATCAAGCAAGGTTTTGCGCAGTTTGGAATTACAGCAGAAATGACAGGCAGCAAGATGCTGTTTGCGGGAATAAGATTCACCATATCCGGAGCAGTGGTGCTTGCAATAGCACTTGCCACACGACGCAGTTTCAAAATAAGGAAAAGCACAGATTGGTGGTACATACTGTTATTCTCGTTGCTCAACACCACATTGCACTATGCCTTTTTCTACATAGGACTGTCGCACAGCGCCGGGGCACGCGCAGCCATCCTCAATTCCATGAGTGTATTCACGTTGGTGTTGCTCGCCTGCCTATTCTATAAGAGCGATCGGCTGACAAAAGGCAAAATTGCAGGATGCGCAGTAGGCTTTGCGGGAATCATGGCACTGAACCTCGGCGGTGGCAATGGCGGCAATTTCACCATGCAGGGCGACGGAATGATTATCCTCAATGCGCTCTGCTCGGCATTTGCCGGACTTATGACACGCGGAGTGAATAAAAGGATAGATGTATTTGTGGGAACAGGATACAGCCTTGCCATCGGCGGCCTGCTTCTTGTTGCCACAGGATTGTGTTTCGGCGGCACACTGCCCATGGTAACCGGCGGCGGTATGATAACCCTGTCGTTGCTCATCTGCATTTCGGCATTAGGGTTTGCACTCTACAACAAACTGCTCACCTGCAACCCCATGGGTAAGGTAGCAATCTTCAACTCGCTAATCCCCGCAGTGGGTGCTATAACATCGTGCCTCTATCTTGGCGAACAATTCCATGCAAAGTATATTGCAGCACTGTTGCTTGCCACAGCAGGCATTTTCATTATCAATAAAGAGAAGAGATAATTCTGCCGTTTGCCGTTTTTTTACTATCTTCGCAAACAAATGTAAAATAATGGGAAGAAAAAAATTTTCAGAGAAAGAGATAAAGGTCATACGCAAACTGTTGACCAACAAGATGCGAGGCAACCGCTCGCAGCAGAAGATGTCAAGACACATATTGCGCACAGTCTTCGGATTCAACATTTCGGACTTCAATGTACAGGGCAAAGCCTTCGGCCCCGAAGAGCTTGACGAATGTGTGCGCCGCGGCCGCATACAGATTCTCGACGAAGCAACCATAGAGACTATGAAACAGCGCTATGCCGAGAAGAAGATGCACGACGAAGCTGTCCGTCAGGCAGAGGCCATTGCCGACGGAGAGGTTGTCGATTGGGAAGCAGCACTTAAAGAGTGGAACGAATATTATGCTCAGAATCCTGAGTAACAGATATAAAGCGAGCCGCATCGGATGATGCGGCTCGCTTTATATCTATTGATAAACAAGTTAAGGATGTACGAATGTACCAATCTGTTCACCGTTCATCACACGCTTAAGATTGCCCACAACATCCATATTGAATACATAGATGGGGAGGTTGTTCTCCTTACACATTGAAGTAGCAGTGAGATCCATAACCTTCAATCCGCGGCTGATAACCTCGTCGTAGCTTATATCGTCGAATTTCACGGCTGTAGGATCCTTTTCGGGATCGGCGGTGTAGATGCCATCCACGCGAGTACCTTTGAGCATAACATCTGCCTCAATCTCAATTCCGCGCAACGACGAACCTGTATCGGTTGTAAAGTAAGGGTTACCGGTGCCGGCAGCCATAATAACCACCTTGCCCTCCTTCATTGCAGAGATAGCCTTCCACTTGGTGTAAAGTTCGCCGACAGGCTCCATGCGTATAGCGGTGAGCACCATATTGGAGACACCCACTGCTTCAAGAGCCGAACTGAGCGCGAGGCTGTTGATTACTGTAGCCATCATTCCCATCTGGTCACCCTTTACACGGTCGAAGCCCTTGCCTGCTCCACTGAGACCGCGGAAAATATTTCCGCCACCGATTACAATACCTATTTCCACGCCCATCGCAGCAACCTCTTTAATCTGCTCGGCATACTCCTGCAAACGCTTTACGTCAATGCCGTAACGCTGTTCGCCCATAAGGCTTTCACCACTCAATTTAAGAAGAATACGTTTAAACTTTGCCATTATGATTATTTTTTAGAATTTATTCCTGCATATTGTTTTGCATTTCATACTACAAATATAGTGCAAACGAGTAAGATATGAAGCTTGCTTCAATATCTTGCAACGAGTGAAGCCTATATTCGTTGTATTCATATTACAAAACTACACATATTTTTTGTTTTGTCAATGAGAAACAGAGAAAAAGAAGAACCGACATCTGTAAAAATTATCGTACCTTTGCCTTACATATAACAAATAGATATGAAACGAATAAAGAAACACAACCTTGTGGTGGGCCTGCTGTTCGCATACACCACAGGAATGTATATATACTTCTTCCCCAAGAACAGCGAAATGAGTACCACCGAAAAATGGGCAATAGTAGCTGCATCGTATATAATATTGATTATACTCTGGTTTGTGATGCGCGGACGCGACCGCCTGCGCAGCAAGCGCGAAAAGGAACTGTCTGATATGCAGAACAACAAGCAATAGTGCACTAATACCCGTGCACTACACTCTCTACCTCCTTGAATGAGTAGCACGACAATGTGCCGTCGCAACGCCTGAGCATCAAGCGACCGTCGCGCTGCACACTCTCCACGCGCGCCTCGAACACCCCCTGAGCATCGCGGAAGAGCATATTTTCCCTGCGCCCCATGAGCATATTTTCATATGCTGCGAAAAGCTCATCTGCACGACCGCGCTCCATCATGGCATAATGGCGCATAAATTCGCCGACAACGCGTCTCTTCACCTCTACACAATCGAAGTCGCGCCCCGCAGCAAGTGAGAGAGAAATGGGACGGCGCGACATTTCGCAAAACTGTTTCTGATTGACATTCAGCCCTATGCCCACAACAGCCTGAGCGACCGCACTTCCCATAAAATCGACCTCGGAAAGTATGCCTGCCAACTTTTTCCCTTTGCAATAGAGATCGTTGGGCCACTTTATCACACTCTCCACTCCGTATCCAGCTACAGACGCATTAAGCGCAAGAGCCGCAACAACCGACAACGCATAGCTCTCTGCAGCAACGAGCGACGATGGGCGTACCACAATGGAGAGAAGAAGATTCTCTCCACGCGAAGAGTGCCACACAGTGCCCTGCTGCCCGCGTCCGGCCGTCTGCTCATCGGCGCTCACAACAAGTACATCGGGGCGACATTCATCGGCAAAAAGCCTTTGCGCCTCGCGCTTTGCAACAAGATTGGTCGAATCGGCACAGGCAAGATGCAGAAAACCTGTACGATAGCCATCTATAAGTTCACATTCCATACTTCTGTCTTATCTTTTTGGGGAGTTTCTTAAGTACCTCTTCGTAAGAGTGGTCGATAAGTTCGCAGACAAGAGCGCCATCCATATGCTCAATATCCATCATATTCCAATAGCGTTTGTTCATATGCCATGCAGGCTTTATTTGGGAATATGTATCGCGCAATTCCACAGCCTTGTCCGCATCGCATTTCACACAGAACCACTCGGTGTTTTCAAGGTCGACAATAGCAAAAATCTTATTCTCCACCCTGAAGGCGAGCGTTGTCTCGTCAAAGGGGAAATCCTCAGTAGCATCCTGCTTGCTCAGGCAGTACAATCGCGCATCTTCTATATTCATAATCATTCAATTACTCAACATCGGGATAAAAAGCATCGCGCACATGTTCTATGATGTGTGAATCGCCGTCGGGCACAACTGTTACAACATCGAAACGCACAGGAGAATCAATATTACGAGCCTTGACATATGCTTCGGCTGCCAATATCACATTGCGCATCTTCTGAGGGGTAACAGCATCCGTTGCATCACCAAAAACAGCATTACGCCTTGTCTTTACCTCTACAAACACCAGCACATCGCGCTCCTTTGCTATAATGTCAATCTCCTTGTGCCCGCTGCGCCAGTTATATTCGAGCACAGCAAGCCCTTCGCCAAGCAGATAGCGCCCGGCGAGCATTTCTCCTTTTTTACCCAATAAATTGTGCTGTGCCATTTTAGTGATTTCTATAAATTAGCAGTTTATAGTGAACTCTGTCAACAGCGAAGATAGTGCAAAGAAATCAAATGCCCTAAAAAAAACGCCACAACTATAAATTTATTCAAAAAAAATTGTTTTTACAGCAAAAAAGCACTACCTTTGCAAACGCATTCGCAAACATAAGGTCGGTTCCGTAGCTCAGCTGGATAGAGCAACGCCCTTCTAAGGCGTGGGTCGAGCGTTCGAATCGCTCCGGAATCACTAAAAAACAGTCAGTTAGCAGAATAAAATCGCTTCCTGACTGTTTTTTTTGCCGTATCTCCATCCGAGATACTTAGAAGCTGTTTGAATTTTATTAGAAAATATTTCTATATTCGCGCGTCTCTTTCGGTTTCTTTGAGTCTGTTTTTGGCATCTTTTCTTTATTGTCTTTTGGAAATAGCCCGCTATTCCCTGCAAAACAATAAAGAAAATCTACTCAAAAACAGCTCTCAAATAATTCCGAAATAAAATTCAAACAGCTTCTTAGCATCATGCCGTTACCGGTGTAATTACATTATGGATATTATCGATATACTTGGCCAACGGCAACATGTATGCACTGAACACAGCCAGTTTCTCATCGAACGGAGCTTCGTTCACAACTATATCCTTTGTAATATCACCGTTCTCGCAGACGTATGATATTATTGTAGTCAAAAACTCTTCCTGTTCATAGTTCAACTGAGAACCCGATATGAATGTGGCAAATTTCTCGACAGCCTCTTTCCTGTTCACTCCAATAATAGAACGTATGAACATCGCCACATTCGTTCCACAAGGCATACCAATGGTATATTTGTCATAGTCCTGTCTATCGCCCAGCTCCTCCCATAATATACGTTCCAATTCCCTTATGTCGGAAACGGTAAGCTGTTCCATCGCATATATCTTGTCAAGCACCGGCAAATGTCTGTTCTCGGCAAGGAAGTCCATCACCTTCTGTTTGTATGATACCTTTGGAGTAACACCCACAGTCTCACCACCGAAAGTAACCACGTCCTTAATATCGACTACAAACCACTGCTTTTTGTCACCAATGAGGAACTTTGTCAAGTCTCTCAAATCCTCGCGTACCTTCTCCAACCAAGCAAGAGAAACATTCTCCCAACATACAGGATTAAGTACCTCGTTGATAGTACCCATCTTTGCCTTAATTTGTGGGATAGAAGCCTTCTGTTGCAGTTTCTCAGCCACCAGCTGCACGTTCTGGATGGATTTATGGGCATTCATATCATCATCGAGCAGAGAGAGTTCTATCGCCAACACCAGAACATCAAATTTCTTGGCATTCTCATCCTGTGTGTTCTTGGCAAGCAATGGAGATATGTCATTCTTCAATGTCAGTGTATCGAATTCCGATATATACACCCACGCTGAGGCTTCTTTGAAGTGACTTACCTGCTCCCATTTTGTCCTGACTGATATATGACTGTCAGATAACATCGCAACCTGTTCTTTCAAAAGAGTCTTGATGTCATCGTGAAGTTTCTTTGCAAATTCATCCTCCTGATACTTCTGATGTTGCAGTTGGAAAGCTATGTCAGCACGCAAACCGAACAACTTTTCGGTGAGTGATATTACGGTTGGAGCCTCTTTACCATCGGGGTATTTTTCGAAGTAGTCGAAGTTGCAACACCAGTCGAATATGTAGAACACCCCCTTGTCTTTATCACCGAATATACCCTTTGATAAACGTGTTCCTCGTCCAATCATCTGCATATACTTTATTTTGGACTTAACAGGCTTGAAGAATACCAAGTTCAGCACATCGGGCACATCAATACCGGTGTCGAGCATATCCACAGATACTGCAATCTGAGGTTCTGCGTCCCTTATCTCAAATTTATCAATCAAGTCCTGTGCGTATGTAACCCTGTTGTCAATCAACACGCAGAAACCTGAGCCGTATTCCGGATAAAGGGCATTGAAACGCTCTACAATCAGTTCAGCGTGGCGGTGGTTATATGCAAAAACAATGCTCTTGCCTATTCTCTCGCCACTCTGCACCTTCAAGCCGTTCTCCATCAAATCCTGAAGCACTGCATCAATGGTGTCAATGTTGTAGATGTAACTGAATATCTCGCTGTTGTTGATGTCTCGTACATACTTCGACTTGCCATATCCAGCACCATCCTCGGCCGCTTGCATAGAATATGAATCAAGAGCCTTGCGAGCCTGCTCATACTCCCAAATCTTCTCCATCTGCTCCTTTTCATCCTCGCTCAGACTGCTGTACTTGATACCCTCTTTCAATATTACCGAACCACGCTTGAATCCTGCATAGTTCACCAAGTAACCATCGGCAACGGCATCTTCCAGTTCATAAGCATAGTTGGGCGAACCCTGCTCCATTTCAAAGATGTCGTATGTCGATTTATCCACCTCATCACGTGGTGTAGCTGTAAGTCCAATGAGCATTGCATCGAAGTAGTTGAATATTGCTCCGTACTTACCGAATATTGAACGGTGAGCCTCATCAATGATAATCAAGTCGAACCTACCCACAGAGAAAGGCTTATCCTCTGTGTCGATGAAATTTATCATTGTCTGGTAGGTAGAGAAGATAATGCGGGCATTCAGGTCACGTTCACCGCCTTCGTTCAACACACAAGTAGTCTCGTTTGGTAGAAGTTTTACGAAATTTTTGTGAGCCTGTTTCACCAATGATGTTCTGTCGGCAAGGAACAGCACGTTCTTCACCCAGTCATTGCGTTTAAGTACATCAACCAGTGAAATGGAAACACGTGTCTTTCCTGTACCTGTTGCCATCACAAGCAAACCCTTCCTGTGCTTGCTGTTGTAATGCTCGCAAACCGCCTTAATTGCCGTTTTCTGATAATACCTGTCACTTATATTGTCATTGACTGTAAAGTCCGTTATGTCCTTTCTACCACGCTTTTGAAGCAAACGTTCCAAATCATCCTCTGTGTGGAAACTGAACAGTTTGCGTGGAGGATAACCAAGCCCATCAATAATGAATGTCTGGAATCCGTTGGTATAGTATATAACCGGGCGCACACCATATTTAGCCTCCAAACAATCGGCATACAATTCTGCCTGATGCTTGCCCTTCACCGGCGATACAGATGTTCTCTTTGCTTCAATCACAGCAAGAGGCTTGCCGTTACTGCCAAACAGCACATAGTCGGCATAACCCACATCGTGACTGTTCGGCATACCCTGCAATTCCACCTCGACACAAGCCTTTGAGGGCTGAATCAATCCGTTGGTGTCGAGTATACCCCATCCTGCCTCTTTCAGCATCAGGTCGATGTACAATCTGCGAGTCTCAGCCTCTGAAATATCCATCGGGAGCACCTCAACTGGTGCTTTTGACTCAACAGCAACCTTGTCGGCTGCTTCTACAATTTTGTTGGCAGTGTCATCATAAGTAACCAGGCTGATTGTGGGAACCTCCGGGACTGTTGGAATCAATCTCTTGTCAAAGGGCTTTACGCTTTCTACAACCCTAAGTTTGATAAGAATAGCCGCAACTACATTGTAGATGTTGAGCAAGCAGAAGAATGACTCTTTCTTGCTTACCGATGCAGCATGAGCACCGTTGTTGCCCACCTTGCGTACATAGTGCACAGCCATCATCACCTTATCATCGCCGATGAACTCCTTGAATGGCTCGCCATCCACCAGTTCGAACAATGATGTTCTTTCGGGGATGTTGATGTTCTTCATCTGGTACAAGGCACGCACAATGTACTCCAATGCTCGCCTTGCATTGACGGCACTGATGTCGGGGTTGCTCACCTGTTGCTCCTCTGCTATCGAGCAGAAGCGGTGCAACTCGGTTAATCCCAAATCGCGTAAGTAGTCGAAGTTTTTCATTTTTTTAAAAATTATCTTTTTAGGGTCTTTAGGGTCATTAGAGTCTTTAGAGACCTTAAAGACCTTAGAGACCTTAGAGACCTTAAAAACTTTAAAAACCTTATTTCCCTCTATAGTTTTTTCTTATTCTCGTCATCCGTTCGCTGAAGCCACCCTCCTGCACAAAATCATCCGACAGGCGTTGTATCTGTCTGTGCAGCAGGTAATCGGCTTGTTTCAGCAACACAATGGCCATGTTGGCTATTGTTTCGGGCGGGCGTGTCTGTGCCAGTTCCATGAAATAGTTGCCATCGCTATGCTCGCGTCCTATGCGGCGCATGGCTTCAAGCTCAACGGAGCCTTCTTCCCATTGTCGGTGTCCGCGTGTTTTCAAGTAATCCTCATAATCCTCTTTAAGTTCGTGCAGGCTGGCTTTGGCTACGTTGAGCAATTTTATTTCTGTCTTGGCAGATGTGCCCGAAGCCATGCATCCCTCCACAATGTTCTGCTTCCCCGAGCGAGCTGCCTGCACCATCTGGTCTATCGTGCGGTCGCCCTTTTGCAGATATGTGTGGCAAAAATAATAAGTTAGTTGGAATATCACATCAGTTTTCTGATAACTCAACAACTTTTTATAATCACCCCTCTGCGGAACCAGTACTTCGCTCATAGTAAAGTCAAATTTAGTTTATATTCCGTTTCATTCTCTTTAATGACCTTAAAGCCCCTAAAGACTTTAAAGTCCTTAAAGACCTTATAGTCTTTTCCTCTTTCAATTGAAATAATAATCCATCCTGCTGTTGAACAGTGTTTCTGTTTCTGCAATGGATTGCTTTAACAGTTCTTTTTGCTTCTCTATTGCTTCAATCTTTGATGCAAATTCTTGTTGAAGGGAAATTTTAGGTAGCGAAATTTGAGTTTTCTTAATAGTTCCCACAGAACCTATGTTTTGCAATCCTGTTCCTTTTCTATCAAAACTGTCTTTAACACATTCCATTGCAAATAGAAAATAAATCTTTTCAATACGATTGTTAAGAGTAAATTTTAACAAAGCCTGATTCATCAATCCTTTTTCTGCTCCAATCGGTATCTCAAATAATTCGCCTATCGTTCCAGAGCAACTCATTATAATGTCACCAGCCTTAACCTCAAATCGAGAAAGAGTTGCAAATCTTTCAGCACTGATATAATACGTGCCGATTTCTGCATTTTTCTGTATTGCATGTTTCTGTTCATATACTTTATATGCTGTTTGAGTTGGTTCAATAAAGTATTCTTTTTTTAATGCACTTCCAAACGGACCCCTCACTATCGAAGAACACAAACTGTCTATCGTACACATTTCCCATCCCTTTTCATTGTCGATAGGATTGCCGAACATTTCGTAGAAGATGGACTGTGCAAGGGCATCATATTCCTTCAACTGTTGCTTCTTCTTCTCAATAATACCAGAAAGACAATCCAACTCTGCAACAATCTTTTCCTGTTCTATTAAGGGAGGGATAACAACATTTACACCTCTTACCAGTTCGCTATTAAGATTATTGACAACCCCACCAACAGCCAATCTCTTAAATTCTCTATATATATTTGGACTACCTAAGTAATAATATAGAAAACTTTTATCAAACAAATTATTGCTATCTCTTAAAACTAACCAGCCGTCATGAATACATCCGTCTATTCCAAGTATATATGGTTTACCAAAACTCATGGAATTGGACAAGATAAAATCGTCTTTATAAACCATTCGGGATTTCTTTACACCCTCAGGTTTTATTTTCTCTTTTGTTGCGGTAATATACTTTGAGCCAGTTGTTGCGTCGCCAATCTTAATCCAATTTATACCATCTTCTGCATCTGTTAGAAATGCGTCAATTGGACGAGGAGAACCACCTCTTTCAACAGTACAAACTTCTCCTAATTTCTTTATTTCCCAGCCTTGTTTCATAATCTTATTTATAAAATGTCTATCATTGATTGATTTCCTCGTTCCTAACTTCTTCACTACTTATTCCACTTCGTTAAGCATTGTATATGCTTCTTTACCAAGTTCTGTAAGGAAATACTTCTGCTTTGGGTGATGAGGTGTATCGGGATATGCCCTTGCCAACAAGCCTGCTTCAATTGCCGGGGTTATGTACTGGGCAATGAACAACCGTTTACTTAGGTGTGTGCCTTTTGTTGGTGTTTGATGAACAGTTAGTGAACAGTTGGTAACAGTTTGAAGTTCTGTTGCCGACATTTTTTCATCTTTCAAACTAATTATCAAAGTTTTAACCCGTGGCGACAAGTTAGTGAACAGTTGGTGAACAGTTGGTGACAAGCGTTGCATTTGAGGTTCCTTTACAACCACACTGAAAGCGGTTAACAAACCTATATTGAATTTCGGTTCAGGGCTTCCGTTTTCTTTCAACAGTTCTTTAACCTCACCTACTCCGTGGTTGAACATATTCACATAGCTTAACGTGCGCATCATTTCAGCAACAACACTGTTACGATAGTCATTAACATAGGGAAAATTTTCCGGTCGTGCTTGTCCATACAACCCACCGGGGTTCATTATCTCGATATGTGTATCGTACTGATATAGTCTGGTTGGCATATTTGCCTGATAGTCGCGATGCATCACAGCATTCATTAGCAACTCACGCAGTGCCTTATAAGGATAGTTTAGTAGGTTCTTCTCCCTTAGAATACTTACCGGAACCGGGCGCTGGGTTATAATTCCGTCACGTATAAAGTTCTCCAATTCGGGAAGAATCTTATACAAGCAACCCTCAAAACGGCGTTCATTAAGTATTGGAGCGGCATTGCTCTCTCCGGCAAAACGAACAAACTGCAGATATGCGCCCGGCATAAAGTATCGTGAATTACGTCCAAACATTACCAATGCGGCGTATGTAGGACAATCGTATTGTGTATTATAGAGTCTCAGCGATGCCATTTTTTCCTTTAGCGTGCGCTTATCTTTTGCCAACACCTCTTCGTCTATAGCTTTAGGCAGATACTCTTTCTCTATAACATCTGTGTAAAGGTCGTCAAGTGTAGCCTCGCGACAAGGACGAGTATCGAAAGTAGGAAGGCTTGCAGCACATCTCTCAGACAATATACGCTCTTCTTCTATTGTGGCAATATCTCTTCGTGGACCTACACGTATAAAAGTTCTACCTCTATAACGCACCGGAGTATCGAATGATGGCGTAACTTCTACAACCAATACATCTCCCTTATCGGTTATCACCTTCTCAGTACTCATCATTGGAAGGGGAAGTATATTGCCGTCGGAACGAATGCCACTGATTCTTTTCATTATTGCATCATTTATCTGCAACCCCGCAATTTCGCCATTATCCTTTACTCCAATGAGAAGATAACCTTTTTGACGTGAACCGGGCATATCATTTGCGAAAGCACATATAGCCTCCTGAAATTTATCCATATCGCTCAACGAAACGGTACGCTCAATGCGGTAATTCTCATCCGAAGCAATAATACTATATAATTCTTCCTTTGTTATCATAATCATATCATCTTTTTCAGTTCAACAATTGCTTGCTGTATTTCGGTTTCCAAAGACTCTATTCTCTCCATTATTACATCGGGAGCATCATATACAACGACTTCACGCTCAATCTCTTTGTATTTGTTGATTGACAAGTCATATCCCTTCTCACGTATTTCCTCCACCGGTACAAGGAACGATTTATCCTTTCTGGTTCTTTCTGTCTCAGCATCGAGGTTGTGGAAACGCTCAACGATGTCCTGGATGTCATTGTCGGCAATGGGGTTGCGCTTGTCATCGAGCGAAAAGCCATCGGCTGTCATGTCGTAGAACCAAACCTTATCTGTTCCTCCTGCATTTGTCTTGGTGAATACCAATATTGCTGTCGATACTCCTGCGTATGGTTTGAACACACCTGATGGCATTGAAATCACAGCTTGCAAGCGTTGGTTATCTACAATCTCTTTGCGTATAGCAAGGTGTCCGCTACTTGTACCAAAAAGGACTCCATCGGGAACAATGGATGCACATCTGCCACCCGGTTGAAGCATTCTTACGAACAGAGCCATAAACAGAAGTTCTGTTTTCTTTGTCTTGGTAATGGCAAGCAGTGATTTGCTCACAGCATCATAGTCGAGGCTTCCTGCAAACGGAGGATTGGCAAGACACAGTGTATATCTGCTCTCATCGGTATTGTCGGTTGAAAGGCTATCCTTATATTCTACATCGGGATTATCCACACCATGTAGCATAAGGTTCATGGCACCGATACGAAGCATTGTTGTGTCGGTGTCGAAGCCGTGTAGTAATCCGTTCTTATAGTGCTTCATATTCTCCGGTTTCAGAAGTTCAGTCTTGTAGTGCTCCTGAACATATTTAGCACTCTCGACGATGAATCCAGCCGAACCCATTGCCGGGTCGCAGATTACATCCTTAACAGTGGGTTGCATCATATCAACCATCATCTTTATTATATGACGTGGAGTGCGGAACTGTCCGTTGTTGCCACTTGCAGCCATCTTGCCAAGAACATATTCATAGACATCGCCCATAGTGTCACGGTTGTTCATATCGAGGGCATCAATGCCTTCGACAATCTTAACCAAAGTACGTGGGTTCTGAATGAGGAATGTTGCATTCGCCATGAATTTGCTGTATGCCGACTCCTTTCCGCTATTCAGGTTCTTTATGAAAGCAAAGGCATCACGGCTGATGATGCGGTACATCTCTTCCGCTTCTTTGTTCTTGAATACGCTCCAACGCAAAGTTTCGTATGCAACATCCCTGTCTGTCTCCGGGTTATGCCACACTCCTTCACCGAATGTAGGGTCTTTCACCGCCACGCCCATAATGCTTGCATTCGCTTCTTTTGTCTTCTGAGCATCATCGAGCATCTTCATAAAGAACAGATAGGTCATCTGCTCCAGGATGGTGATTGAATTGGTTATGCCACCTGTCCAAAAGGCATCCCAAATTGCGTCTATGCGGTTTTTTATATCTCCTGTTATCATAATTTTATCCTGTTTTAACCTTGTAAAGTGGTTCTATAAATCGTTGCTGCTGACAAAAACGAGGCTGTGCCAAATGTATATTGACACCGCCTCGTATATATTCACCGAATAGTCAAGCGACTATTCTGTTGCTTTTATATAGTTGATTACAGGGTTTGCATACATTTCGAGAATCTTTCCACGCAGGAAATCAACATCCTTGTTCGGGAGGTCTACCTTTTCTATCTGCCCTGCCAGATATGCGTCGAGTTTACCTTTTTCCTCGGCTGTGTATTTGTCCGAGTAGCGGGTGTCGCCTGTCAACAGTTCGTAGAAATAGTAGTTTATGGGCCAGAAGCGGTAGTTGCTGTGGATGGCGCGGTCAATAATCTTTGCAGCTATTGCAAATTTTTCGCCTTTCGGGGTATCTGCGGGAATCTTATCCAACTCTTCATTTATACATTTTGCCACATGGAAATGCACGTGCCCTTTGTAACCCATAAGACCTGTCTGCATGTTTATAAGGTCGTCGAAAGGTGATTTTTTATGATCCTTGTTGTCTCTTTTCTGCTGGAATTCCTTTGCTTTAAGATAGTCGCAAGGGTCGTATTCGTACGAAATCGCAGTGGGGGCAATGTTGAGGGCTTTCAATGCATCTATAGGGTCGCCTGCCGAGTGCATGGCAAGCATTTTAAGCACGCTTTCGGCTGTAAAGTCGTTACTATCCTTTGCACGACCTTCGCGCTGTGCAATCCACACCGGCTGCTTTTTCTCGTTTATCGCATAGTTGATATACGACGAGAGGCGTTTAGAGGAGAGCAGAAGCTCGCGCATTGATATTGAACGCTGCACAATAAAACTGCGGTTCACTCTCACAAGTTTCTTTATCCACGGACGTATGAGCAGATTGTCGCCGATGGCAATCTCCACTGTATTGTCGATTGCTCCGACAAGTGCCACACTGAGGAATGCAGAGTCGAGGATGATGTCTCTGTGGTTGGAGATGTAGAGTGCATCGGAGAGTTCCTCCTTGTTGTCGTATGTAAGTTCGAGACCTTTACTCAGTTTGGCCAGCAATCCCTCAAGGAAAGGTTTCACAAGTGCCTTCTGAAAATCGAGGTTGGTCTTGCTACCACGCATGGCTGCGCATATATGTTCGAACGGCATTTGCGGGAATGCGTATGCCATTGCCGCTTTAAATTCCTCATCTGCTATAAGTTCTTCGTAGACTGCGGGAAGTTCTTCGGGGTTGTAGGGACGAATTTCGTCAAATTCTGCTCTATTTGCCATTGCTATGAAATTTGGACGTTATTATAGATTTACTAAACTATGCAATATTAAGGAAAATTATTGGAATATGCAATTTTTACTCAATAAGAGTGCAAAAACGCCCATACTCACAGCTATGAGCATGGGCGTTGTATAGTTCCAAAAGGGATTATTCCTCGTCCTCTACAGGCGCAAACATATCTTTACCTACTCCGCAAAGAGGGCAATACCAATCTTCGGGTATATCTTCGAACGCTGTTCCGGCTGCAATGCCTGATTCGGGATCACCAATTTCGGGGTCGTATACCCACTGACATACTGTGCAATAATATTTCTTCATAATTTGTTGATTTTAGATTATATAATTAAAACAATAACATTTCTGTTTGACTAATGTTCGCCGGAAAGTAGGGCAAAGAGGCTTTTCATACCCTCAGATGCACCACTTTTTATCACCTTTATTCTGGCAGGCAGATAGGGCTGGACATCGTTCGGGTCGATAAGGTATATCGGTATTCCTGCCGGTGCATAATTGAGCAACCCCGCAGCAGGATAAACATTAAGCGAGGTGCCGATAATCACAAAGGCATCTGCATCCCGAAGCGCCAACACAGCATCCTCCATCATAGGGACTGCTTCACCGAACCATACTATATAAGGTCGCAACTGCGAGCCATCGTCGGCCTTATCGCCTATTTTTATTTCGAGATTCTCTTGGTTGAGTGTGCGCACATAGCTGAGGTTATTGGGACTGTCGGTAGAGGTAGCCTTCATAAGTTCTCCATGCAGATGTATCACATTCGTAGAGCCGGCACGTTCATGCAGGTCGTCGACATTCTGCGTAACCACAACCACTTCGTTATGCTTTTCCAATTCCGCTATAAGGCGGTGCCCTTCGTTGGGAGCGACAGTCAGAAGTTCCTGCCTGCGCTTGTTGTAAAATTCGAGCACAAGAGCAGGATTGCGTTCATAACCTTCGATGGATGCAACATCCTCTATTTTATATTCGTTCCACATTCCACCTGAGCCACGGAACGTGCTGAGACCGCTCTCCACGCTCATGCCGGCGCCTGTAAGAAATACAACTTTTTTCATTGTAGACTGTTTAGAAAATTTCTTAGAAGCTGTTTGAATTTTATTTTGGAATTATTTGAGAGGTATTTAACTTCGTTGAAGTTGCTATCACTCGCTGTGCAATTTGTGAACAAGTTCACATTGCGCTCGTTTAACCGCAACTTTTTGAGTAGATTTTCTTTCGCATTTTGCAGGGAATAGCGGGCTATTTCCAAAAAATAAGAAAGAAAAGATGCCGAAATAGACTCAATCGACGCCAAGCCGAGTGCCATACAAGCTTGCTTGATATGGTTGAGGCGCGAAGGAGA
>JAFYLO010000204.1 GCA_017557045.1 Bacteroidaceae bacterium
CTTGCGAAACATCACTATTCCCGATAGTGTAACTTTTATTGGAGAGGATGCATTTTCTTATTGCAAATCCCTGCGAAGCATCACTATTCCCGATAGTGTAACCTCTATTGGAGAGGGGGCATTTCACTGTTGTACATCCTTAGAAAGCATCACCATCCCTAGTAGAGTAATCTCTATTGGAGAGGAAGCATTTTGTAATTGCAAATCTCTGGACATTATTAACGTATCTGAAGATAATCTATATTATACTTCTGTTGATGGTGCATTATTCAACAAGGACTTAACTGCTATTATCAAATTTCCTCAAGGTGCTTTGTTAAAAGAATACTATATCCCCGACGGTGTAACCACTCTTAGATGCGGGGCATTTCGGGGTTGCGAATCCTTGCGAAACATCACTATTCCCGATAGTGTAACTTTTATTGGAGAGGATGCATTTTCTTATTGCAAATCCCTGCGAAGCATAAATCTTCATTGGACTGACCTTTGCAAATGCAATATAAGCGAGTACTCCTTTTATAATTTCGACTTCGACAATTGCACCCTGTATATACCAGCCGAAACCGACGAGAACTACAGACAGCACCCTGTCTTTTGCAAATTCAAAAATATAAAGGAGCGTGAATGCAACAACCTTTGGCACTCTGTGCTGCGAAGCATTAAGAAACTGTTCAATTTGTAGAAAAGCATACAATTGAAGCAATTGTCGCCGTAAACGGTCGCGAACATAAGGTGGTGATGCCCTCCCGCTTCCTCTTGCAAGTCCGTCGTACACAATGCTTGGCTTGAGCGAACAATTTGCTTGTCTGCGATAAAACCAAACACGCAATTCAAAATAGCAAACACAAATAATAAATACGAAAATATGTTTACAATCAATCTTCTTATCAGCACAGCCGTACAGATTTTAATCGGTTGGATTTTAATAGACAAAGTACCTTCTTGGATAGGTCTCAGTGGCATAATTGCAACAATACTGAAAATTATAGGAGTACTGATAATCATCAGAGCGTTGCTCGCTTGGGTGTAGTCTCTTTACCCCTTCTGAAATAAAACGTATTCTACAGTAACACTATGTACAAAGACCTAAAATATCTTGTCGGAGGTTCGAGTGTCGCGATCTTGGCACTTCTTGCCGTAATGTTCTTCTCGCCTCTATCGTTGCAGTTTGCCGACGAAGGCGGCGTTAGGGGGGGAGTACTCACTCTGGAAATTGACGAACTGATTGGTGCCGGCAGACAGGAACAGGCATTGCGTATGGTCGATTCGTTGATAGAGGCAAAGAGTAAAAATTTACCCTCACTTGCGTACTTCGACAGATATTTGTCGGAGGACGAACAATACGAAGTTGCCAACTCCAGGGCAGACATATACGATTTGCAATGGAAACGCATACAGATTCTTGGACAGACCAATCAGACAGCAGCGTTGCGCAAGGCTCTTAAACGTTATGCCAACGTCATAGGGTATAACCGTGAAGCAGCAGAGGCAATGCTCAAACATTTGGACAACAGGTAGTATGAAAGCAATAAAAATAGCTCTGCATTGGCAAATGTGCATCGCTCTTGTGCTTGGAGCCGTGTGTGGTTTTGCATTCTGCGACAGTGTCGGCGTATGGGGTGATTTTATTGATGGGGTAGGGGAAATATTCCTGAGAGCCATAAATATGATAGTCATTCCATTGGTCTTCCTGTCGACAGTCTTAGGAATATCCACTGTCGCCGACACGAAATCAATGGGTAGGGTGGCTCTTAAAACGTTTCTCTATTTTGCGGTTACGGCTATTATGGCTGCAATTGTCGGTGTATTGGTTACAAATTTGCTCCGTCCGGGGTATAACACGCATAAAGTCGATGTGTCGGCCGAAGAAACTTATGTCGATAGCGGCGCGGGAACAGTCAATCTCCTCTTGGCAGAAGATGTTGTGGTCGACGGCAATATTGTAGTTCCGCAAGGAACTGTAGTGAAGACGACTGTTGACAACGCTGCCGAACCGTCAACCCTTATGGATAGGATAGTCGACATTGTACCTGACAATATCTTCGAAGCATTCAGCACCGGCAACATCCTGCCGATAATTTTTTTCTCGTTGCTGCTCGGATACTTTATCACCAAGATACACACAGATCGTCAAAAGACGATAAACAACCTCTTCGAAGCATTGAACGATGTGATAATGTCCCTTACCAATTTTATCGTTCGGTTTGCGCCGGTCGGAATATTTGCAGTGGTGATGTTGCTGGTCGGAAGGCAGGCCAGCGATGTGAGTGCTTTGAAAGAGTGTTTCAAGAGTTTTGCTTTCTTCGTCCTTGTTGTGTGGATTTCGCTCATAGTAATGGGCGGCATCCTGCTTCCGGTGATGGTGGGGATTATGGCAAAGGTTTCCCCGCTGAAGCATCTGAAGCAGATATATTCGGCATTGATGGTGGCATTTTCCACCAGTTCATCATACAGCGCCCTGCCACTGATTATCACAGATGCGCGTGAGAAGATGGGTGTGTCGAACAATATAGCAAGTTTTACGGTACCCCTCGGCATTACATTCAACAAAATAGGTACCATCGTCTACGAGTGTGTGGCGGTCATTTTTGTGGCACAGGCTGTCGGCGTGGATCTGACTGCAGCGCAGCAGATGTCGCTCATCGGAGCATCCATAGTGACGGTGCTGGGCGCACCGAGCGTTCCTATGGCCGGTGTAGTTGTGCTGACAATGCTTCTGACGGCAATGGATTTGCCCACCGATTACATAGGAATGTTTATGGTTGTCGACATCTTGTGCGATATGCCAAAGACATTGCTCAATGCATATAGTGTCAGCTGCAGCGCAATAATTGTTGCACGAAGCGAAGGAGAAGTTCTTAAAATTTAAAACATAATGAGAGTATGAAAAACATATATACTATAGTTCTGCTGTTGGCAATGGTTCTTGTGCCCGTATCGGTGTCAGCGCAAACAAAACGCGCTCTGGTAATAGGTCTGGGCGAATACGAAGACAGGGAGTGGAGCAAGATAAACGGCGACAAGGATGTCCCGATTGTCCGTGAATATCTCAAAAAAGCAAAATACAGCCAGATAGTCACCCTTGTAAACAAGGAGGCAACCAAGGTCGGTATAACATCTGCGTTCAAGACTTTGGCAGAGGATTGCAAACCTAATGACATAGTATACATCCACTTCTCCGGCCATGGCCAGCCAATGAAGGATATTAACAAAGACGAGAAGGATACGCTGGATGAATGTTGGGTGCCGTATGATGCCTATCTCAAACCCAGTGCGAAGGACAGAGGTGAGAAACACCTCGTCGATGACGAAGTGAACAGTCTGCTTAACAACATACGCGATAGAATTGGCGATGGCGGCAAGATGCTGGTGGTGATAGATGCCTGCTTCAGTGGTACCGCCACACGAAGTCCGGAAGAGACACTAAGAGGAGTAGGGGAAATATTCGAAGCCGTGAAGTCATACCTCGAAGAACCGGCTGAGGAAAGTGTCGGGCCGGAAACGGAAAACGAACGCTGGATTACACTGAGTGCATGTACGAGCAATCAGGTAAATGTCGAGATAAAAGTTGACCCAATAGGCAAAGTGGGCAAGCTCACCTACGCCATCCACCAGAATTTGAAGAATGGCGACTTGGGTTCAAACGGGGAATTTTTCTCAAAGATACGCAGATTCGTAAAAATCAATACCAGCGGTCGTATGCAAAAACCTGAAATGACCGGCGAAACAACAAAGTACAACATAAATGACATATTAAGATAATATGGCAATAATAAGATTAGAGACACAAGAATGCAAAGAGGCCCGGATGGTTGCCGGAATGTACAATGGCGACCGTCTGCTGCAATACAAGTTGTATGAGTATTGCTACCGATATTATTATGAGAAATACCGCAGCATATTCTATGCCCCCGAAGATGCTGTGGCAGATATTTTTCAGGACTCATTCATACAGTTCTGGGAAAATATAGAATGTGGAAAAATCTATGTCGAAGACGATGTTGTCAAGGGAAAGGACGGAAAACCTCTATGCGGAAGCATCAGAACCTATTTCATGGGAATAGCACGGTTAAAGTACCTGGAATGGGTAAGGGAGCACCCATTCTCTGCCGACCCCGAAACAGAAATGGGCAAGAAAATCAAGAGCAACGGCTTCGACGAGCAGGAGTATCTGGAGATGACATATGGTGATAGCGACAATATCAAACTGGAAATAATTGCAGGCGTAATCTCTCGCATGCCAGCACGTTGCTATGAAATACTTACGAAATTCTACTATGAGGGCAAGGATCTTGATAAAATTCTGAAAGAAATTCCCTCTATAGAATCGAAAAATGCCCTGAAGACGAGGAAATACAAATGTATGGAAAATCTTCGCGAAGTGGCAAACGATACATACAACAGATATATTAAGGATATTTAAGTTTTGGATATGAATAAAGATTTTCAGGATAGAATAGATGACTATATATTCGATAGGATGTCTGTCGAGGATAGGGACCGCTTTGAAGCAGAGGTCAATTCGGATGATGCAAAAAAGGAACAGCTTGAATTTACCCGTAATGTAAAGCGTGCCGTAACATCACGCGAGGAGAAGCTGGCAAGAGTCCGGGAAATGAGACTGATGTACGACGAACGGCACATTGTAGCTGCCACAGGCACTGCCGACTTATCCCCTGCACCGGCTTATACGCCTAGCTCTCCCAAGAGAACGCTGAAGCATCGTCTGTTGTGGGCTTCAGGCATTGCCGCAATATTGGCAGTGGGACTCTTTACGGTGAATACATATTTTATGGACTCTTCATTCGATGAAGGAGATATTCGCGGTATAGAGGATATCGAGATATTCGATCCCTCAGGCGATGTCCCCAACGGTACGGTTCCCGGTGATACAAATTCCGTTGATACCACTGTTATTGACAATGAAAAAACCAATGAGGATATCAATGAAAATGAATAGACTTGTATTATTACTGCTTGTCGGCATGTTGGCAATCCCCCGTTTGGCGGCACAGACGCTGACCGGTGATGAAGTACTTGCAATGTTGAACCGTGCATCGGCGTTGAAGCAGGAAAAAAAATACTCCGAAGCAATCAAGGTGTTTGCAGAGGCAGGCAAGCATTTGAAGAATTACTCCGGCGAGCAGGAACGTAAAGCATATGCCATGTGCCAAGTTATGATATGTTCATGCTATTTCGACTTAGGGCAATATAAAGAGGGCTATAGTTTGGCAAAAAGTATGCTTGCAGGCGACTTTGGCGATGATGAAAAAGAACTTATCCGTAGCCAGTATGTCCTTAATGGCTACGGATTGGCTTGTGAATTATTTACAAAAGCGGAAAACAATAGTTCGGATTGTGTGGCAGCGCGTGGATTGTTTCAGGAAATATTGCCATATGCCAGTGAGCAGATGAGGCAAGATGTGTTGCCAAGAATACCGTATTTGTGGTATATAGAAGGAGCATTACATTTTATATCGGAAAAATACGATGATGCCCTAGTATGCTACGAGAATGCATTAAAAGAATATAAAGAACAAGGGCAAACCTCCAATGAAATATATGTTATCAAGGAAATAGCGTCTATATATTCACACATAGACCAAATCTCCAAATCCATAGAATACTACGAGCAGGCATTAGCTTTAATCCAAACCATCCATGCCGACGACAAGCAAATGGAGGTGGCTGCGCAGTTGTATCGCTTGGCTGATAATGTCGGAAATATGGAAAAAAAGTCCTATTATTCTCAAATGATGGACAAACTGTATGCGACAACAAAAAACATAGATGCAATCTTTGAATATAGCATCCACAAAGGCAAAGTGTCGCAAGAACAAAGACAGTACCAAGTTGCAGAGCTATGGTTCAAAAAAGCCGAAGGGGTAGCTCTAAAGCAAAGCGTTGATGGAAACAAAGGAAACCTTTATTTGGTTAACCACAACTTGGGTTTTCTGTATTACTATATGGAGCGTTACGATGAAGCAGACGACTATTTGCGCCGGTCGCTCGAAAATAATGAAATTAGTGTCGAAAACTACTTGACATATATATTAAAAGCAGAAATATGTATTAAAAGAGGTGATACTGAGAGATGCTCTGAATATTTGGAGCAATTGAATTCGTTGTCGCTAAGCGAGCCACGAATGTTGAGTAGATTGTACGCGACCAGTGGCAGATATTATTATGCGACAAAAGATTATGCATCGGCTCTTGCCTACTATAAAAAAGCCGATGATATAATGGCAACGAAGTATCCGGACTCTGATAGCGAAAGAACAGATCTATATTCAAATCTTGGCGGCACAGAGCATAAACTTGAAAATTACGAAAAATCGGAATTTTATTACAATAAGTATGCCGAAGGCATTAAGGCTATATACGGAGAGGATAATCTGAAATATATAAGAGCCGGTATATATCTTGCAAACGCACAAGCCTTTGCCGGACACATGAAGCAAGGCTGCGACAACTATACATCGGCTATAGCAAGGCTCAAGAAGGTTCTCAGACAGCGCCTTCCATATATGAATGCCGCAGAGCGCGAAGGTTTTTGGGAACCGCTCTCATCCCTGCATACAAATATGACACCCTTTGCACTGGAAGCCGGGCTATGCCAAACGGAATACACCCGCACCTGCTACGATGCTCTTCTGCTCTCCAAAGCATTCCTGTTGGATTCGGAACGCTCGGTTTACGAAATAGTCCAAAAAGAGGGCAACGAGTCCGACAAACAGACATATATGCAAATCTCCATCATAAACAATAAAATAAAAGAGTGGGAGAATAACTATGCCATGTATGCCGACAGCATCCTTGCAGCCACCAACAAGATGAACATACTGGAGAAAAAGCTGATGGACAGATGCAAATCATTTGGCGATATAACAGCCTTCATGGATGTGGATTATGATGCAGTGAAAGCAAAACTTGGCAAGAATGAAACATTGCTTGATTTCACAGACTATTTCTCTAAAGAAAATGGCAGACGCTACGCAGTCTACATCGTAGACAAACAGCAGCAGTTTCCGTTGTTGAAATACGTTTTTGCCGAATCACAGATAGACTCTTTAGGCATAACTGATGCCCCTCATCTGTTTTATGATACAGAAGATTTTGCTTCAGAGGTAGTCAAGTTGCTGTGGAATCCAATAAAGGAGCACATAGACGAGGGTTCCACCGTCTATTATGTGCCGTCGCAGTTGCTGTTCCGCGTCAGTCTTGAGTCCTTGCCGCTTGAAGATGGTACATTGCTTGGCGAGCATTACAATTTCGTGCGATTGTCTTCAGCCCGCGAACTTCTGAAAAAAAATAAGTCAGACAATTTGAAAAATAATGCATCGGCAGTTCTGTACGGAGGTCTGCAATACGACCTTGAACCATCGCAGATGGCCGAAAATTCCAAACTTTACGACTTGTCTGACCTGATGGCAGTGCGTGGCAATAGTGATGCCGTCCGCGGTAATTCCGACTTTAAGGAACTTGCCGGCTCAGGCCCTGAAGTTGAGAAAGTAGCAGAAATACTCAAAGGCTCAAACTTCAAGGTTACTCCATATATGGGAATGAACGGTACCGAAGAGTCATTCCTTAATATGCATGGAAAATCGCCGCGAATTCTGCATCTTGCGACACACGGGTTTTACTACACTCCCGAAGCAGCAGCAAATGTTGATTATCTGCGTGGATATAGTGATGCCATGTTGCTCTCCGGTATGATTATGTCGGGAGGAAATGCCGGTTGGAAAGGTAAAGAGCTGCCCGAAGGGGTGCTCGATGGTGTGCTTACCGCAAACAGTATATCCCGTCTCGATTTGAGCAATACAGACTTGGTAGTCCTCTCGGCCTGCCATTCAGGGCAGGGCAATGCAACACCCGAAGGTCTCTATGGTTTGCAACGTGCATTCAAGAAAGCGGGTGTAGGAACTATGATAATGGCTCTTTGGGAGGTAAACGATATTGTGGCAACAGAATTTATGAAAATGTTCTATGAAAATCTTCAGAAGAACAAATGGGACAAACGCAAGGCATTCAATTTGACTAAGCTGCAAATACGGACACTGTATCCCTCTCCCGACCAGTGGGCTGTATTTGTGATGTTGGATTAAAAAAAAATCTTGATATAATGTGAGTTCGCGTTAATAAAGTTTGGGAATAAGAGCATAAAAGTAACCCATCGGCAAATAGAATAAATTTGCCGATGGGTTACTTTTATTGCAATACCATCATTAATGTCAAAAAAGTTATGAAAAACAATAATTATTCTAACGTTTGGGTGGTATTGCTACTTGCAGTTGTGATGGCATTCCCTTCGGGAGTGTGTGCCCGAGAATTTACAGTTGCTGAGTCTCAGACTGTGGAAACAGTGCCGGATTTTAAGTGGTATAGTAACTTATGGGGCCATTTGCAGTTTGCTGCCAATATGGGTATCAATATGTATGGCGATAATGTCATCAATTCTTGTATCAATCATTTGGGCCATGACGATGGTGCCTATTCGCAACTCGGAATGAAAGCTTCTTTCGAGGTGATGTATAACATCTATGAGCGCAAAAAAATGAATTTCTGCGCTGGAATGGGTCTTGCATTCTACTGTCAGAACTTCAAGAAAAATTATATATATTTTGTCGATGAAGGCTCCGTCGCGACATTTATGAATACAAACAACGCAGACATCATCGCAAATATGGACTCCAAACAACCGGCTGATTTTGATTATGATGATGCTGATTGGAACTCTTCATACTCAGTATTCTACGTAACATTCCCTGTAAGCGTTTCTTATAGTGCAGGCAAAATTGAATACAGTGCAACATTATTGCCTGCAGTCCGCCTCGGCAGAACATCGTTGCGCAGGAATATATCTGCTTGTCATGGAGTAGACGATGTGGAGAATATATTATACACAAATGCAGATAGACGTCTTGACGGGCATATCAATAGGTTTGCTTGTAATCTCAGACTAAGTTGTATCTATTGCGGATTCGGTGGTTTTGTGGAATTTGGTACGGTCTCTATGACAAAAGGATTGAAGTACGACACATATTCTTTCTCTATTGGCATGCAATTACGGATTGCAACGAAAAACTTTGGAAAGACGAATGAGCAAAATAACATTACTAACTATTAAACAACATCTTTGTATGATGAGAAATGGAGAAATCGTTAACAAGCTGGGGGCATTGGTGGCGGATATGAACTATATTGCAGCTATCGGCTGGTGGCACTTTGAGCATGATAACCATCGTATGGTGTATATTCCCGGTGATGACTCGTCGGATACGATCAGAATTTGCATCCCGCATTTTGATGCATCCGACAAATACGACAGTGAATTCCTTGCCGCTACCATCAATGAGGTGAATAGGGAAGTAAAATATGTTAAGGTTGTGTTGCTGGGGAATGGCAGTATAGCAGTTAATTATGACTATCTCTGCGGCACCTCTGAGGATATTTCTTCTGTATTGCGGCATATGCTGAAGTGTCTAAGTTTTGCGGCTGATTATTTGAAAAATAAACTTTCTTAAAAATAATTTTATTTTTTAGGTTACTTATTGGCTAACTTCTTCATAAAGGTTGAATCTTTTAAAAAATAACTGTTATGAGAAGTGTAAATGACAATATCTGGAAACAGATTTCTGATGCGGAATTTATCGCGGGTTTGAAGAATAACGACAATCGTATAACCGAATCTTTCTTCTATGGGCTTTGTAATTATATGCTCAATGATATAAAGTACTCGTTGATGGATGGTAATGTAGATTATGATGAGTTGGTTAACGAGCTGTTTATCTATCTATCCAAGGACAATTGGCACAAACTGGACACATTCAGAGGTGTCAATGGTTGCAGTCTCAATACTTGGGTAACCCGTATTTCTTGGAGATTTTTCCTTAAGCAGCGTGAACGTCTGTTGGGCAAGGATGTGGTTGATATAACAGAGGTGCAGATATGTGATGCAGAGGAGAGTCTCGATGCGGAGATAGCATTGGATGTGAATACAACATTCGCAAGAATGTCCAATAAACGGTATGTTCAGGTATTGCAGTGGATGTTGGTTGAAGGGTTTGATGCAGAGGAGGTTGCAAGAAAAATGGAGATAACGGTTGCCAATGTCTACAATATCAAACATCGTGCTATAGTGCAATTTGTTGAAGCATATAATGCATGACGATGATAGGAATTATACTTTGCCTGACTCTATACAGGCAAAGTATAAACTTATTAATTATGACGATACATAAAAATAATGACAACAAACGTAAATTCAATGAACCTGTATTGGATTTTATTTCAGGAAAGTACGATACTCGAGCTGCAATGCGGCTGACAAAAAGTATCGCTAGTATACGGAGTCTTTGGATGTTGGCCAAAATGAGAGACAATGTGAAGAAAAACAAGGAGTAGGCTGCTGCATATTAGTTAGTCCTGAACAATTTAAGGGATGTTCTATAAATAAGGTTGCGACGATTTTCTGTTTTATTTTAGTAGATTATTGATGTTTGCAAGGGCACGATTTGGGCATCTTTGGCTTGAGCAAATATCAAATTGAAACAAAAGAACTTCGGAGAATCCAAAAGCAACCGAAACGGAATCTACCTTACAAAGAACACCGGATTACTAATTTATAGACCTCTCTTAATCTTCTTAGTATGATGCCGAATGTAGTTATCAAAATATCCACTTCTCTTTTTTTAAAAAAAAAATCTTCTCCGATAGGTTACTTTTTTTATGTTCGGCTCATTAAGGATAAAGAAAACAAATAGAACTCAGAAGTTGTGCCCGACACGTACCAGGGTATTGTATTATGAAAAAAATGATTTGTGCAGTTGCAGTAATGGTTGTATCAGCAACAATGGTAGTTGGCTTATGTTCTTTCGTATCTCATGCTGAGAGCGATGCGCCCTGCGAGGGCAAGCATTGTACATATACTGTGGGATGCGGTTGTTCAGGCTTCTCTCCAAAGAGTGGTGATGTGTGGGAAAAAGCATACTGCAGACGCTGTGGTCATCATAGAAATTACCATAAGTAAAAAGTTTATTTATTTTGTGTGTGGCAGGAGGCTTCGGGTTTAAATATCCTGAGCCTCCTGTTTGTGAAGGATTGCAACGAATTGTATACTTGTTGTAAAATTGAAGATATTTATGCTTGTAAACTTTAAAATACCGATGCAAATAATTATATTTGCAGAATAAATTAAAATGGCAAATTGTACTCTTTTGTGAGTACGGCACGGATAAGCGAATAATAAAAAACAAATAAGCGTATGAAACATCTTCTACACAAAATTACATTGATGGTTGCGGCTGTAATGCTTGCAATTTCGGCGTCAGCCGTAAAGTTCGAATACAAAGGCGTATTCTACAACCTCGACCTTGATTCGAAGACAGCTTCGGTAACATACACCGGCGAAACTCCCGAGGGTAACACCTACAGTGGCGAAATATCAATAACCAATAAGTTCAAATACGAGGGAGAATACTATCGTGTAACCTCCATCGGCGAAAAGGCTTTTTATGGATGCGATGGCATTGTGTATGTGAAAATAGGCGGCCTTGTTACATCTATTGCGTCTCAGGCTTTTGGCAACAACAGCATGAAATCGTTGATAATCCCCTCTCAGGTAGCTACAATAGCTGAAGATGCCTTTTCGGGTAGTTCTATAGACATATTTACTCCCGAAGCCCTTGCCGATTATTCGTTTCTGAAAGGTGTGAGCACATCGGCAAAGGTGTTTGCTCCCGAAGCATCACTCGAAGGTATCAGAGCCTTGTGGGGTGGAACTGCAAAAAGCATCGCTCCTCACTACTATCTTGAGGATCTCTCTACAATGTCTGAGGCCAGATTCCGTCTCCACAAGACAGAATATTACTCTCTGCCCGATGCCGAACCTTTCGAGTTTTCAAGCGTAATTACCCACGGAGTGGAAATATTCCCCAATGAAGAGGGCGTGTACTCATGGGGTAACCTTTCTCTCGGTCAGTTGTGCGAATTCCAGATAAATTACAGCCTCGATTATGAGGATATAGGCGCAACCGAACATATTGCAGCAAAACCTCTTATACAGTGCGAAGAGGCAGCTGTAAATGCAGGAGTCTTTACTGCCAACATTGCAGCTGAGGAAAATGCAACATATTCACCAACAGAAAAGGGTGTATATGTCGACGGAACAAAATATGCAGCTGATGCAGCAGGTAAAGTGACAATCGATGCTCTTGCAGCCGATGCGGAGTACATCGCAAAGCCCTATGCAATCTACAAGGGCAAGACATATTACGGTGCTGAATTTGTTATCAGCACAAAGAATGCTACAGGCATATCAGGTGCGGCAGCGGAGGCTAAATTTACTTTCAACAACCTTTCAAAGAACGGTTACATCGAAGTTGCAACAACCGCAGCAGGCGATGTTGCTTACTTTATAATGAATATCACCGGACAGAAAGAGAAAGAGGGTATAATCGAGGGTGACGGCAAAGTAAATACCGTTTCAACCGCAGAACTCTCATCGGGAATATACTTGTTGAATGTAAGCGGTGCCGGTATCACTAAAACCGTGAAATTCGTAATCAAGTAATTTCGTAGAACATATATTATAATCCCGAAGGCTTTTGCGGCCTTCGGGATTTGTAATTTAAAAAGTGAACAATATGAAAATAGCTATATTAGGCAGCGGAAATATGGGCGGCGCAATAGCAAAAGGCCTTTCGCAAGGCAGTATTGTAAAGGCCTCTGATATAATATGTACAGCAAAGAGTGCTGCCACCCTTCAAAAAATACAAGAAGAGGTTCCCGGAATAAATACTTCGCAATGCAACCGCGAGGCCGTAAAGGATGCTGACGTTATAATAGTGGCTGTAAAGCCGTGGTTCGTGGCTGCTGTTCTTGACGAAATAAGAGAATCGATAGATTACAGCCGTCAGATGATAATCTCTGTAGCAGCAGGTGTAAACTTTGCGCAGCTGAAGGAATATCTGCAATTTGACAACCCTGTCCTTTTTCGCGTAATCCCTAATACAGCGATAGCCGTCAGATGCAGCATGACCTTTGTTGCATCGTGCAACGCAACCGCCGAGCAGGAGAGTGCCGTTGTGGCACTGTTCGAAGAATTGGGCTGTGCGATGCTTGTCGACGAGGCGCAGATTGCAGCAGGAACGGCGCTTGCTTCATGCGGTATTGCCTACGCGATGCGCTACATACGCGCTGCCACCGAAGGTGGAGTGGAACTTGGATTTCGTCCGGCGGTAGCTCAGAAGATAGTCTCTTATACAGTGCAGGGCGCAGCGCAACTGCTTTTGCAAAGCGGCAGTAACCCTGAAACGGAAATAGATAAGGTAACCACCCCCGGCGGAATAACCATCAAAGGCCTGAATGAAATGGAACATTGCGGCTTCTCGTCGGCAGTGATAAAAGGACTTAAGGCAAGTAAATGATTGTCTGATGTCAGAACTAAATTATTAGTGTCCGGTAAACGTATTTAAGTCGTTTAAAATTCAATATTTAAGTAGCTACAAGCCCCATTTTTATTAAGACAAATTTAAGTCTGTGATTGGAACTCCCTCGCCCTGCGGGCACTCCCTCTTTCAAGAGCTAATCTTTGGACACATTTTATTTTAAATCGATATTTGCTATATTTCTAAACATCAACAAAATAGCTTACTAAAAAGTTCCTGCCCTTAAAGGGGAGGTGGATTCAAGCGCGATTAGCGATTGAAGACGGAGGGGTTTTTCTCGCGTAGTATGGTTTATTGCAATACGATAGGTTAAGAACCCCCTCCGAACTTTTTTCCGAGAAAAAAGTTCTCGTCCCCCTTTAAGAGGGACAGCTTTTTTAAGTTTCTTATTGTTGAAGACGGAGGAGTTCAAAACATAAGCAGAATAAAAATTTACCGGACACTAATAGAACTAAATAACAAAAGCAGGTTGCACCGGGTGCAACCTGCTTTTGTTATAAAATAGCGGAATTACTTGTTTGCTGAAATAATTTCGTATGTATCAGAAGCAATCATAAGCTCCTCGTCTGTGGGGATAAGAACAACCTTCACCTTAGAAGCGTCGCTTGAGAGGAGTGCCTCCTCACCGCGGATGTTGTTTCTCTCTTCGTCGAGTTCGATTCCGAGGAATTCGAGACCTTCGAGAACTGCTGCGCGGCAATCAATCTGGTTCTCGCCTACGCCGCCGGCAAATACGATGATGTCTACACCGCCCATTGCAGCTGCGTATGCACCGATGTATTTCTTGATGCGGTAGTAGTACATGGTGTTGGCAAGTTTTGCACGGTAGTTGCCCTCTCTCTCTGCTGCATCAACCTCGCGCATATCCGATGAAACACCTGATACACCGAGTACACCCGACTTCTTGTTAAGAAGATCTGAGAGACCTTTGCTGTCGAGTTGCAATTTGTCCATGATGAATGAGATTGCACCGGGATCGATGTCGCCGCTGCGTGTACCCATCATAAGACCTTCCAGAGGAGTGAGTCCCATTGTTGTATCCACGCACTTGCCATTCTTTACGGCTGCGATTGAACCGCCGTTACCAATGTGGCAGGTGATGATTTTCTGCTCTTCGGGGTTAACGCCCAAGAATTCGCATACACGCTTCGAAATGTATCTGTGCGATGTTCCGTGGAAGCCGTAGCGTCTTACACCGTAATTTTCGTACAACTCATAGGGTACTGCATACATGTAAGCGTAGTCGGGCAATGTCTGGTGGAATGATGTATCGAATACACCAACCTGAGGCATGTCGGGGGCAATGTCCTTAACGGCATTCACACCCTTGATGTTTGCGGGGTTGTGGAGGGGTGCAAGGTCGGTGCAGGCAATGAATGTCTCCATAACCTCGTCGTTCAGAAGTACAGACTTGCTGAACTTCTCGCCGCCGTGTACCATGCGGTGTCCCACTGCGTCAATCTCGCTGATTGATTTTACAACACCATACTCCTCACCTGTAAGTACGCTGAAGATGAAGCGTACACCGGTTGTGTGTTCGGGAATATCCTTTGTGAGTGTAACCTTCTCGCCGTCGGGCAATGCGAGCTTGAGGAATGAACCTTCGAGACCTATTTTCTCGATACCGCCCTTTGCGAGCACTGTTTTTGTCTCCATATCAAACAACTGGTATTTGATAGAAGAGCTTCCGCAGTTTAATACAAGTATTTTCATATTTCTGTCTGTTATTTGTTCTTTGCTGCAATAGCCTGGTTGGCTGTGATAGCTATCATCTTGTAAACATCGTCGATAGAGCATCCGCGAGAGAGGTCGTTCACGGGGCATGCGATACCCTGCAATACGGGGCCGATGGCTGTTGCACCACCGAGACGCTCAACGAGTTTGTAACCGATGTTTCCTGCCTGGAGGTCGGGGAATACAAGTACATTTGCCTTTCCTGCTACGGGAGAGCCGGGAGCCTTGCTTGCGCCTACGAAGGGAACGAGAGCTGCGTCAGCCTGCAATTCGCCATCTACCGAAATTGAGGGGTCGAGCTCTTTGGCGAGTTTGGTTGCCTCGGCTACCTTGTCAACAAACTCATGTTTTGCAGAACCTTTTGTTGAGAAACTGAGCATAGCAACGCGGGGCTCTTCGAAGCCTGCGATAGCCTTTGCTGTGGCAGCTGTGCAGACTGCAATCTGTGAAAGCTGGTTGGCGTCGGGATTGGGGGTTACAGCAACGTCGGCAACGAAGAGTACACCATCTTCGCCATATTCGTGTGCATTGGTAATCATAAGCATTGCGCCTGATACGCATGAGATACCGGGAGTGGTCTTGATAATCTGAAGTGCGGGACGCAATACGTTACCTGTTGTGTTGAGGGCGCCTGCCACCTGACCATCGGCATCGCCTGCCTTGATGATGAGACAGCCGAGGTAGAGAGGGTTACGTGTGAGCTTCTGTGCCTCTTCAAGTGTAAGACCTTTAGCTTTTCTGAGTTCGAAGAGCAGGTTTGAGTATTTCTCGAAGTCGGGGTTGTCCTCGGGGTCGATGATGATTGCATTCTTGATGTTGGGGAGTTCCAATTTCTCGGCAAGTGCAAGAATCTCGGCTTTGTTACCCAAAAGAATAATTTCTGCAATACCGTCGGCGATGGCTTTGTCTGCTGCCTTGATTGTGCGTTCCTCTGTACCTTCGGGAAGAACGATGCGCTGTTTGTTCTCGCAAGCGCGTGCGATAAGTTTGCTTATAACATCCATAATTTTTGATTTTCTTTAAAGAGAGTCATTGGATGGCATAAAGGGTGGACAATGAAAGCTCACACATGAATATGTCGTACCGCTCTCTTTGGTTTGATTTATTTGTGCAAAGGTACTTGTTTTTTGTTTAATTGCCATACTTTTTGCGGCTTTTGTTTTGTGAATTTATTTCTTCTTGTTGTGTGAATGATGCTTTTGCATTATCTTCGCACAAAATTTATGAAACTATTATGAGAAAATTTTGCATATTGTCGCTGTTGGCAGTTTCGACGGTGATGTTTTTTGTGGCTTGCAGTGGCAAGAAATATGATAATGCCCCTTCGGATGTTGCTCTTACGCTTTACACAGGTCTCACATCGGGCGATGTTGCAGCTGTAACCGAGAATATCTATTTTCAGGATTCTTTGGACTACAATGTTTTTAAGGATTATTTCCAGATGGCTGTTGCTTCGGAGGATTATAAGGCGCGCACTTCAGGTTTCAAGGCCGATTACAAGGTGGTGTCCGAGAAGATCAACGGCGAGGAAGCAACGGTGGCTCTCGAAGGTGTGGGACCGCTTGGCAATATGCTTAAGATAAATGTAAAACTGTTGCTCATTGACAATAAATGGAAAGTGGATGGCAATCATGGTGTCTTCCATACTGAATTTCCTGAAGAATGATTGCGTAGCGCAATCTCTCATAACACAAGCAGCATTGTCAGACTAGACAATGCTGCTTGTGTTATGAGAGATGATTCTTTATTAGTTGGCTGTTTTAAAGTGCTTGTAGACTAAATCTCTTACTTCACTATACGGCAATTCTGTTACATTGAGTTTGTTCTTTATGCATATGTCTGTAAGTGATTTTATATCCTCCTTTGTGGGGGTTACTGACTTGGGCATTACATATAATATGGCTTTTACTGCAAGTGCTTCGTTTGTGAGCCTTGCCGTTTTTGCCAGTATTTCCATTGCATTCTGTGGATTGCTTTTGAATCTGTCATCGTTTTGCAGTGCTATGATTTTTTCGTATACTTTGTCATACTCGGTTTCTGTTGTGCAGGCCTTTATTTCGTTTGACAGTTGGTCGAGATAGTCGGTTGCGCTTTGTTTGCAGCCTGAGAGAATGATTGCGAGTGCTGCTGCGAAAATGGTGAGGAACTTTTTCATACTCATTTGTTTTTTAGGGTGGTTCTATAAATTATTAATCTATATTTCTTTGCTGGGTGTGCTCTATTTCGGTCGCTTTTTGTTTTATTTCGGCATCTTCTTCATTTTTACTCAGTTGCAACACAAAGGTTGCGCCATCGTAAAAACAAACAATA
>JAFYLO010000205.1 GCA_017557045.1 Bacteroidaceae bacterium
AAGAACGAAGCTTTGGCAAAGTTCCCAGAGGTACAGAAGATGCTCGACAGAATGGCAAAGCGTGGCCTTATCCACAAGAACAAGGCTGCAAACCTCAAGTCTGGTTTGTGTGCTACAATCGCAAAATTAGCCTAATTAATATACAATATATTTACCAAGCTAAAGGTCGGATTTTCATCCGGCCTTTTTGTATTGACAGATACTCATCTCCAACAATAAAACAACAAACCACCACCTCGACACGGCAGATAACCCAACAAGAGAAGAATGCGGAACTCTTTTTACACATACACCCACAGGCTTCCCCTATTTTATAGGGGAAAATCTTGCAAAAGAGAACAAAATCCACTATCTTTGTTCAGTTATACCGACAACATAAAACAGACATGAGCGAAGAAAAAGAGATAACAACCGCGGCCAACTATTCGGCCGACAGTATTCAAGTACTTGAAGGACTCGAAGCAGTCCGCAAACGCCCCGCCATGTACATTGGCGATGTAGGCGAAAAAGGTCTCCACCACTTAGTATACGAAGTAGTAGACAATGCCATTGACGAAGCAATGGCCGGTTACTGCACACACATAGAAGTAAGCATCAACGAAGGCAATTCGATAACCGTACAGGACAACGGTCGCGGTATCCCCGTAGACATGCACGAAAAGGAGCACAAGTCAGCCCTCGAAGTCGTAATGACAGTGCTCCATGCCGGCGGTAAGTTCAACAAGGACTCATACAAAGTATCCGGAGGTCTCCACGGAGTAGGTGTATCCTGCGTGAACGCCCTCTCAAAGGCCATGAAGACACAGGTATTCCGCGACGGCAAAATCTACGAGCAGGACTACTCATGCGGAAAGCCCCTCAACGAAGTACATCAGGTGGGCGAAACGACCCTGCGCGGAACACGTCAGACATTCACCCCGGATGACTCAATCTTCATCGTATCGGAGTACAAATACGATATTCTTGCAGCCCGTCTGCGCGAGCTTGCCTATCTGAACGCAGGCATCTCCATCACACTCACCGACAAACGCACCACCGACGAGAACGGCGAGTACAGAAGCGAGCACTTCCACTCAAACGAAGGCCTCAAGGAGTTCGTAAAATACATAGACGCATCACGCACACCCCTCATCGGCGATGTAATCTACCTGAACACCGAAAAGCAGGACATCCCCATCGAAGCAGCCATCATATACAACAACGGCTACAGCGAAAATGTCTATTCATACGTAAACAACATCAACACCATAGAGGGAGGTACACACCTTGCCGGTTTCCGCCGTGCTCTCACACGTACCCTCAAGAAATACGCCGACGACACAAAAGCCCTTGAAAAGGCAAAAGTTGAAATCTCAGGCGAAGACTTCCGCGAAGGTCTCACAGCTGTAATTTCGGTAAAGGTAGCAGAACCTCAGTTCGAAGGACAGACCAAGACCAAGCTCGGCAACAACGAAGTAACAGGCGCCGTAGACCAGGCTGTCGGCGAAGCACTTACCTACTACCTCGAAGAGCACCCCAAAGAGGCCAAGATGATAGTAGACAAAGTAATTCTTGCCGCCACCGCACGTATAGCAGCACGCAAAGCCCGCGAAAGCGTACAGCGCAAAAGCCCCATGGGCGGTTGCGGAATGCCCGGTAAGCTTGCAGACTGCTCCGACAAGAACCCTGCAAACTGCGAGCTTTTCCTCGTCGAGGGTGACTCTGCGGGCGGTTCGGCAAAACAGGGCCGCAAGAACAAGTTCCAGGCAATCCTTCCCCTGCGCGGTAAGATTCTGAACGTAGAGAAGGTAATGTGGCACAAAGCCTTCGAAAGCGACGAGGTGAACAACATCATCCAAGCCATCGGAGTACGCTTCGGACTTGACAGCGAAGACAGCAAGAAGGCCAACATCGACAAGCTGCGCTACCACAAGATAATCATCATGACCGATGCCGACGTCGATGGTTCACACATCGACACCCTCATCATGACACTCTTCTTCCGCTACATGCCCGAACTTATCGAAGGAGGCTACCTCTACATAGCCAACCCGCCCCTCTATCTATGCTCAAAAGGCAAAATAAAGGAATACTGCTACGACGACGAGGCACGCCAGCGCTTCATCGACAAGTATGGCAACGGCAACGAAAAGGAGATTTCGACACCGCGCTACAAAGGTCTTGGAGAGATGAACCCCGAACAGCTTTGGGAGACAACCATGAACCCCGAGACACGTATCCTCAAGCAGGTAACCATACGCGACGCTGTTGAGGCAGACACCATCTTCTCGATGCTCATGGGCGACGACGTAGGCCCCCGCCGCGAATTTATCGAGAAAAACGCGACATACGCCAACATCGACGCATAAGCACAATATCCACAGGAGGCTGTTCAAAGACACATTTGAGCAGCCTCTTCATTAATGAAATACACACAATGAAACACTACCTTCTCGCCACCCTGCTGTTCGCATACACCGCCACAGCCACAGCACAGGATATATTCAAAGGCTACATAAACATAGAAGATGCCGACAGCACAATAGCTGTCAACCTCATGTACGCAAAACCCGACAATTTTGTAGGCGAGAAGATGTACAACTTCACAGAAGCCTATCTCCACTCACACGCAGCCGAGGCCCTCAAAAGGGCAAGCAGACTGCTGCGGACGACACACCCCCATCTGCGCCTGATAATATACGATGCAGCACGCCCAATGCACGTACAGCAGAAAATGTGGAACAAGGTAAAAGGCACTCCCCAACAAAACTATGTAAGCAACCCTGCCAACGGCGGAGGATTGCACAACTACGGCCTTGCGGTAGACATAAGCATCATCGACAACAACGGCGACACCCTGCCAATGGGCACAACAGTAGACGCACTCACACCACTGAGCCACATAGACAAAGAGCAAGAACTTGTAAGAAAAGGAAAAATATCGCCCGAAGCGGCACGCAACCGCGCACTCCTGCGCACAATAATGAAAAAAGCAGGCTTCCGCCCGCTACGCAGCGAATGGTGGCACTTCAACTACACCACACGCGCCAATGCCCGTGCCAACTACAAGGCTATCCCTTGAGCAAAGCCCCATCCCTGACCTTACGCAACAGGTCGGACGAGAAAAGGAACTCATTCAGCACATCGTTATTGCTGTAAAGAATCTCATCCTTGGTACCCTCCCATGCCTTGCGGCCACCGGCAAGAAAGATTATATTATCGCCTATACCCATCACTGAATTCATATCATGGGTGTTCACAATGGTGGTAATGCCATACTCCTCAGTGATATTATGTATAAGTTCATCAATTATCAGAGAAGTCTTGGGGTCGAGTCCCGAATTTGGCTCATCGCAGAAAAGATAGCGAGGTTCCAATGCTATAGCTCTTGCAATGGCCGCACGCTTCTGCATACCGCCCGAGAGTTCCGAAGGACTCTTGTACTGCGCATCGAGCATATTTACCCTTTCGAGGCAGAAACGCGCACGCTTCAACCTGTCGTCGAAAGGCTTGTCGGAGAACATATCCAGCGGGAACATCACATTCTCAAGCACACTCATCGAGTCGAACAGCGCCGCACTCTGGAAAAGCATACCCATCTCCCTGCGCAGCAACAAACGCTCCTTCTTCTTCAGAGTAACCATATCCCTGCCATCGTAAAGCACCTTGCCCGAATCGGGAACAAGAAGCCCCACAATGCACTTCAGTAGCACAGTCTTTCCTGCACCGCTGAGACCAATTATCAGATTGGTCTTGCCATTGTCAAAAGTGGCGTTTATATCGTCAAGCACCACCTGACTTTCGAACCTCTTGGAAATTGACTCAAGCCTTATCATTGCATCAGAAGTTGGGTTAATACAATATCGGCAAACAGTATAAGCACACTGCAACTGACAACAGCATCGGTACTTGCCTTACCCACCTCAATGGAGCCGCCACCCACGTAGTAACCGTAGAAAGAGGCAACAGAGGTAATAATATAGGCAAAGAAGAGCGCTTTGATGATGCTGCACCAGATGAACCACTGCGAAAATTCATACTGCAATCCATACGTAAGGTCGTCGGGTGTCATTATACCCGTAAACATACAGATGCCGTAGGCACCCATTATACCCGCAAAGATACTGAAGATAACCAGCGCCGGGATAATGGATACAAGCGCCACTATTTTGGGGAATATAAGGTAATTGGCCGAATTTACACCCATAATTTCAAGAGCATCAATCTGTTGAGTAACCCTCATGGCGCCAATCTCCGAAGTGATATTTGATCCGACTTTACCCGAAAGAATCAGACACATGATGGACGAAGAAAACTCCAACAGCATAATCTCGCGCGTGGCGTATCCCACTACAAACTTGGGCATCCACGAACTCTCCACGTTCAGCTTCATCTGAATGCAGATTACAGCGCCTATGAAAAAAGATATCAGCAATACGATGGGAATAGAGTTTATACCCAATTGAAGAACCTCGCGCAGATACTGCCTGAAGAACATACGCCAACTGTCGGGACGCGCAAAGACACGTCTCATCAGAATAAGATACTTACCAAAAGTCCCGATGGAATCGACAATAATCATCAGCTATAAGGCATTAGGGAGGTTCTATAAATTTTCGCAAAGGTAACTCATTTTATCGGTAAAGAGGGCAGGGAACCATGCAATAATAACATATTTTACCATTTGACAGAGCTTCGGGGTGGAATTTGCTATATAAAAAGCGTTAAAAAGCATACGTAATTCACAAAAAGAGATTACCTTTGCAACCGAAAAGAAGAGACACTCTTCGTGTGGAAAGATTTGGGCTGCTTGCAACCACGGTAAAAAATGCTAAAAACCTTGTCTGTCAAGGTCTATCATGGCACATTATTTGCACATCTGCACGCATCCCGATTATATTTTCATTCCGAAATTATTAACCGCCGTAAAAAAGCACGGCACAAAGTTATTCATTATATAATATGGGATACCTATTTACATCAGAGTCAGTATCGGAGGGACACCCCGACAAAGTAGCCGATCAGATTTCGGACGCAGTGCTCGACGAGCTTATCGCATTTGATGCACAGTCGAAAGTAGCTTGCGAAACATTGGTAACAACCGGCCAGGTGGTACTCGCCGGAGAGGTAAAATCATCGGCATACGTTGATCTTCAGGAGATTGCCCGCCGCGTAATCAACCGCATAGGATACACAAAGAGCGAATATATGTTCGACGGAAATTCATGCGGCATCTTCTCGGCCATCCACGAGCAGAGCGCCGACATTTCTCGCGGCGTAGAGCGCGAGAATCCTATGGATCAGGGCGCCGGCGACCAGGGAATGATGTTCGGATACGCCATCAACGAGACAGAGAACTACATGCCCGTATCTCTCGACCTCTCACACCTCATCCTCACAGAGCTTGCAGCCATCCGCCGCGAAGGCAAGGAGATGACCTATCTGCGCCCCGACTCAAAAAGCCAGGTAACAGTTGAGTATGACGACAACAACCGTCCCGTGCGCATCGACACAATCGTTGTATCTACACAGCACGACGACTTTGTAGCCCCTGCCGACACAGCAGAAGGCACACAGGAGGCTGCCGACGCCGCACAGATTGCAAAGATACGCGAAGATGTTATAAACATCCTCATGCCCCGCGTAAAGGCAAAGATAAACACTCCTGCAGTGCTCGCCCTCTTCGACGAGAGCATCAAATACCACGTCAACCCCACCGGTAAATTCGTAATCGGCGGCCCCCACGGCGACACAGGTCTCACCGACCGCAAGATTATCGTAGACACATACGGTGGCAAGGGCGCACACGGTGGTGGTGCATTCAGCGGTAAGGACCCCAGCAAGGTAGACCGCAGCGCGGCATATGCGGCACGTCACATCGCCAAGAACCTTGTAGCTGCAGGCGTGGCCGACGAGGCACTCATCCAGCTCTCTTACGCAATCGGTGTTGCCGAGCCAGTGAGCGTGTTCGTGAACACATACGGCACAGCGAA
>JAFYLO010000206.1 GCA_017557045.1 Bacteroidaceae bacterium
CATGTTGCTGATTCATACGCAAGCATCGGATCTTCGTACAGTTCTCTTGGAGAACATAACGAGGCTTTGGAAGCATACAAGAAAGCACTTAACACCCAATGGCTGATTAACGGAGAGATGCATTCCGACGTAGCAGTTTCATACAATAACTTAGGGACTACCTACAAATCTCTGGGAGAGTATGAATTGGCATTGAATGCATACAAAAAGGCGCTCAGTATCTGTTTGCAGCTCCACGGGAACATACATCATAGAGTTGCAGTATCATACAACAATATCGGACTCATATATATAAATCAAGCAAAATATGAAAAAGCATTGAGAGTATTCGAAAAAGCATTGAATATATACTTGCAGATTTACGGAGAAACAGATTCCGATGTTGCTGTTTCATACAACCACATCGGACTTGTCTACAGTAAGCGAGGGGAGTATGAAATGGCATTGAATCATTACGAAAAAGCATTGAACATACAATTGCAGATTTACAATGAAACAGACAATGAAGTTGCCAGAACATACAACTATATCGGGTGTACTTACCATAGGGTCGGAGAGAGTAAAAAGGCAATGGAGGTATTCGAAAAAGCACTGGATATATACTTGCAGAATTTTGGCGAGATGCATTATGAAGTCGCAGACATATACCATAATGTCGGATGCATATACATATCTTGGGCAAAATATGAAGATGCATTGAGAGAATTAGAAAAAGCACTGAAGATAAGATTGCATATATACAAAAACATGAATCTCGATATAGCAATGTCATACAACTGCATTGGCAGAGTTTACTTAGATTTGGGAGAGTATGAAAAGGCTATTAAAGAATTCAAAAAAGCACTGTACATCAGACAAGAATTCTACGGAGAGATGAATCCCCTTGTTGCAGATTCGTACCACAGCATAGGACAAGTACATCTTTATAAAGGAGATTATGAAAAGGCATTGGAAATATTCGAAAAAGCACTGGGTATAGATTTGCAGTGCAACGGCGAAATACATCCCTTAGTTGCTATGTCATATAACAATATAGGAGACGTTTACATGTTTCAAGAAAAATACGAACAAGCATTGGAGGTATTCGAAAAGGCATTGAATATCAGGTCATATATCTACGGAGAGCTTCATACCGATGTTGCTTCTTCGTACAATAAGATTGGCAACATCCACTATTATCAAGGAGAATTCGAAAAGGCATTGAATCTTTACGAAAAAGCATTGGATATATATTTGCGGAATTTCGAAGAAATACATCCAGATGTTGCCATCACATACAACAACATCGGATTGGTATACGAAGCTAAAGAATGGTATAAAGAGGCACTTGAAGAATACCAAAAAGCACTGGACATATACATGCAGGTTTTCGGTAATGATCACCCCGACACCATAAACCTTATAACCAATGTCGAAAACGTTGCATTCATGTTAGAAGAAAACGAAACGGAAAGAACCAAGATACAACTAAATAGATTCAAGATAGATTAACAGAACGAAAGATAAATCTTCTGAAAATTCATTTGGATTTATCATTATTTGCACTACCTTTACGCATATTACAGTCATAAAATTATAACGACTATGAAAAAGGAGATAAAATTCAGTTTAGTATATCGCGACATGTTCCAGTCGTCAGGCAAGTTCCAACCCCTTGCCGAACAACTCGAAAAAATCGCCCCCGTAATTGTAGAGATGGGATGCTTCGCACGCGTTGAGACCAACGGCGGAGCATTCGAGCAGGTAAACCTGATGGCAGGAGAGAACCCCAACAAGGCTGTCCGCTCATTCACAAAATATTTCCACGAGGCCGGCATACAGACACACATGCTCGACAGAGCGCTCAATGCCCTGCGCATGTTCCCCGTTCCAGCCGATGTGCGTCGCCTTATGTACAAGGTAAAGAAAGCACAAGGCACTGACATCACCCGCATATTCTGCGGCCTTAACGATGTGCGCAACATCATCCCCTCCATCAAATATGCCCTCGAAGCAGGAATGATACCTCAGGCAACGCTCTGCATAACATCATCGCCCATACACACCGTAGAGTATTACACCGAAATGGCCGACAAACTGATTGAAGCAGGAGCACCCGAAATCTGCCTTAAAGACATGGCAGGAATAGGCCGTCCGGCATTCCTCGGCAAACTGGTAAAGAGCATAAAAGAGAAACACCCCGACATCATCATACAGTATCACGGGCACAGCGGTCCCGGACTGTCGATGGCCTCAATACTCGCAGTATGCGAAAATGGTTGCGACATTATCGACACCGCAATAGAGCCACTCTCATGGGGCAAGGTTCACCCGGACATCATCAGTGTGCAGGCAATGCTGAAAGACGCAGGCTTCAAGGTAGCAGAGATTGACATGAATGCCTACATGAAGGCCCGCAGCCTCACACAGCAGTTCATCGACGAATGGTTGGGATACTTCATGGACAGTAACAACAAGCTGATGAGTTCATTGCTGCTCACAAGCGGACTGCCCGGAGGAATGATGGGCTCAATGATGTCCGACCTTGCAGGAGTCTACAAAGGAATCAACGGCATTTTACAGAGCAAGGGCAAACCCATATACAACACACTTGACGAACTTATGGTGGAACTGTTCAACGAGGTTGCATACGTGTGGCCGCGTGTGGGCTACCCACCCCTTGTAACCCCCTTCAGCCAATATGTGAAGAACATCGCCCTTATGAACATACTCAGCCGCGCACAGGACGAACCTCGCTTCAGCCGCATGGACGAGAGCATGTGGGGCATGATTCTCGGCAAGAGCGGACAGTTGCCCGGAGAGGTTGCCCCCGAAATTGTGGAACTTGCCAAGGAGAAAGGTTACGAATTTACAACAACCGATCCGCAGGAGTTCTATCCTGATGTGCTCGACAAATACATAAAAGAGATGGAAGAGCTCGGTTGGGAACGCGGAGAGGACGACGAGGAACTGTTCGAATTTGCCATGCACGACCGACAGTACCGCGACTACAGGAGCGGAGCCGCCAAAGAGCGTTTCCTTGCCGACATTGAGAAAGCCAAAGAGGGTGAACTTGCAAAGCAAGGCATCAGCATAGAGGAGATAAAGGCAATAAAGCACGCAAAGGCCGAACCGATTGCCGCACCCGAAAAGGGACAACTGCTCTGGGAAGTATCATTCGACGGAGCATCGATACCCCCCGCAATAGGTCGAAAATTCGCAGCCGACGAACTCTTCTGCACCATCATCACCCCATGGGGCGAACTGCAATCCGTATCCACCGGACTCGGCGGCCGCGTAGTGGAAATTTGCGCCGCACAAGGACAACAGGTGCGCCGTGGCGACATCATAGCCTACATACAACGCGACGGACTCTTTGAATAACAACCCACAGGAGAAAGCGACCATATTACCATACAACTATGGCAATAGGTCGCTTTGCTTTATAATACCCTAAACATAATGATGAAAAAAACAACCCTGCTACTGATATTTGCAACAGCCTTTGCCACAGCCGAAGGCAAAATAGAACACCTCCTCCCCAAGCCCAAGATAACGACAATATCAGAGGGGCACTTCCCGCTAAACAAAAAAGTAAGAATCACAGCCGGGGAAAGCACTCCCCTGCTCCTCGAATTTGCAGAAATCTGCGGCGGAACGACAACAGGCAAAAACGCCCCGGAAATCATAGTGCAGAAAGTTGCAAGCATCAACGGAGCCTACGACTACACACTTGCCGGCTACCCCGACGAAGCATACTCGCTGAAAATAGAACCCCGTAAGGTAACAATAAAAGCCACGACAGAGACAGGCGTAATACGCGCCGTGCAGACAATGATGCAACTATCCGAAGGCTACGACGGCACCCCTGCGCTCGAATGTGCAGAGATAGTCGACTGGCCAGCATTCAAGCTACGCGGATTCATGCACGACGTAGGCCGCAGTTACATACCCATAGAAGAGATAAAGAGAGAAATAGAGTTGCTGTCGCGCTTCACGGTAAAC
>JAFYLO010000207.1 GCA_017557045.1 Bacteroidaceae bacterium
ACGCGAGGAAAACCCCTCCGTCTTCAAAAACTGTCGTTTTTGAATCCACCTCCCCTTTAAGGGCAGGAACTTTTTAGAATAGTTTTTTATCCATTGAAGGATGGGGTTGTACTTTTTAGGTATAATATCGCATAATCATTTTTCTTTTTAGGGAGGTTCTATAAATTAGTTAACATGATTGAAGTTGCTGTCACTCGCTGTGCAATCTGTGAACAAGTTCACATTGCGCTCGTTTAACCGCAACTTTCGTGGCGATTTTGAGCTTTAGAACCTCCCTTTAGTAAACGGCAAAAAAAAGCGGTTAGTATATTGAGCAAGGATTTTTATCTGCTTTCGAGCAGTTCCTTCATTTGCCGAATTGTCTTTTTGGTAACAGGATGTTGCAGCATTGGGGCTATTTCGGCGAGCGGCTGAAGCACAAACATCCTTTCGTGCATGCGTGGATGGGGGATGGTCAGGCGCTCTTCATCCATTATCGTTGTGCCAAACAACAGAATGTCTATATCTATCGGACGGTCGCTGTATCCCGCAGAGGGGGTTGATTTTGCAAGACGCCCCAATTGACGCTCAATAGCCTCAGTGGTGTCAAGAAGTTCGTATGGAGAAATTGGGGCCGAAAAGTGTACTACCATATTGAGAAACGGATTGGGAGAGGAGAATCCCCACGGTTCCGTTTCTATTGTGGTTGATTGCGACAATGGCGCACCGAGAGCAGCCGACAGAAGCACTATTGCCTCTCTTATCAGCTGCTCTCGGTTGCCCTGATTGCTGCCTAACCCTAAGTATATGTCGGTCGGGCGTTGCATATCATATAAGTTATCAGTCAATTATTAGCATGGCATCGCCATAGATACCGAAGCGGTAATCCTGCTTCAGAGCCTCGTTATAGGCGTCCATTATAAGTTCGTATCCACCGAATGCGGCTGTAAGCATCAGCATGGTCGAATATGGGTTATAGAAGTTGGCAATCATACAGTTTGCCACCTGGAAGTTGTATTCGGGGAAGATGAATTTGCTTGTCCAGCCATCGTACTCCTTGAGCATACCTCCAATAAGAGTAGCTGTTTCGAGCACTCTCTGAACAGATGTTCCTACGGCGCAGATTTTACGACCCTCGCTCTTAGCCTTGTTCACAAGGGCAACTGCTTCGCTGTCTACGCTTATAAGGTCGCTGTCCATCTTGTGTTTTGTGAGATCCTCAACATCTATTTCTCTGAAGCAACCAAGACCTATATGCATTGTTACGTATGCTGTATCAATGCCTTTAATCTCCATGCGCTTCATAAGCTCACGGGTGAAGTGAAGGCTTGACACGGGAGCTGTAACCGAGCCCTCTTTCTTTGCGAAATAGGTCTGGAAGTTTACGAGATCTTCGGGTTCTTCCTTGCGCAGCGCCTTGAAGTCATCGGGGAGCGGTGCCACACCGAGCGAGAAGAGAGCCTTCTTGAATTCATCGTGGGGACCATCGTAAAGGAAACGGAGTGTTCTTCCGCGCGAAGTGGTATTGTCAATAACTTCGGCTACCATCGAGTTGTCTTCGCCAAAATAGAGTTTGTTACCTATACGTATCTTACGTGCAGGGTCTACAAGCACATCCCACAAACGGAACTCTTCATTGAGCTCGCGCAGGAGAAATACTTCAATCTTGGCATTGGTCTTTTCTTTGTTGCCATAGAGACGCGCAGGAAACACCTTGCTGTCATTCAGGACAAAGAGGTCTTTCTCATCAAAGTAATCTATTACATCTTTGAATACACGGTGTTCTATCTCTCCGCTCTTGCGATGTACAACCATAAGACGAGACTCATCGCGACACGATACGGGGTGCAGGGCAATGCGGTCAGCAGGAAGTCTGAACTTGAACTGCGAAAGCTTCATTTCAGTCATGACTGTATATATTTTAAATGATTATTATTCAGTTATCTGTTTATCGAGCCATTCGGCAAAATCTTCGGGTTTTATGCAATCTTCTATCCTATGTTCGCCTACGCGGGTACGGGTGAGGCGGGTGAGGTAGGCACCACTGCCGAGCGCTTCGCCAATATCGCGTGCGAGTGAACGTATGTAGGTGCCTTTGCCACATACCACGCGGATGGTAGCCTGCGGCGGGGCGAAGGATAAAAGTTCTATTTTTTCTATTGTTACCTGCTTGGGGGCCAGTTCCATTTCGCTGCCTTGACGCGCGAGGTTGTAGGCACGTTCGCCGTCCACCTTACATGCCGAATAGAGCGGCGGGCGCTGCGCTATTGTACCGGTAAATTGTTTCAGCGCTTCTACAAACATCTCCTCCGTTATGTGTTCATAGGGGTATGTTGCATCCACCGGGTGCTCCTTGTCGTAAGACGGGGTGGTTGCTCCCAACATCAAGTCTGCTTCGTACTCTTTTGTATGGTGCTGAAGCTCCTCGATGCGTTTGGTGGCTTTACCTGTGCATATTATAAGCACTCCCGTAGCAAGCGGATCGAGTGTGCCGGCATGCCCTACTTTGAAGCGTTTTATTTTAAATCGCTTTGACAGATGGTAGCGCACTTTGTTAACCAGATGGAACGATGTCCATGTATATGGTTTGTAGAGCGCCAGTATTTCTCCTTCCTTAAAGTCCATGCCCATTATACTATTGTAAGGTTATGTCCTGTAAGGAGCATTGCAAGTATCACTCCACCTACTATTATTCTGTACCAGCCGAAGGCTTTGAAGCCGTACTTCGTAACAAAACTGATAAAGAATTTTATCGCGAGCATTGCCACGATAAAGGCTACAACATTTCCCACAACGAGGGTTGTCATATTGTCCATTATCATTTCTGTTCCTCCGGTCTTGAATATCTTATATACTTTGTAGAGTGTAGCTGCAAACATTGTGGGGACAGCAAGGAAGAACGAGAACTCCGCAGCTGCCTTGCGTGTAAGTTTCTGCGCCATACCTCCGACGATGGTAGCCATTGAGCGCGACACACCGGGTATCATTGAGATACACTGGAACATACCTATCCAGAACGCGCGTTTCTCTGTGAGTTGTGTCTTCTCGCTGCCTTTATTGAATATCTTGTCGCAGAAGAGCATGAATATACCGCCGAGAATAAGGGTGATTGCCACCACTGTTACGCTCTCAAGCATGGCATCTATCATGTCGCTGAAGAGCAAGCCGAGCACTGCGGCAGGGATAAAGGCTACGAAAAGTTTCCAGTAGAAGTCGTATTTGTGAAGGAATTTCTTCAGCGCCGATGCACCTTCGGGGGCAGGTGTGCGGTTCAATTGGAAGAACTTTTTCCAATAGAGGACTACAACCGAGAGTATTGCTCCAAACTGTATGATGAATGTGAAAGCCTTCACAAATTCGGTACTCTCCACGCCCAGAAGATTCTGCGCGATTATCATGTGTCCTGTCGACGACACGGGAAGAAACTCTGTAAGTCCCTCTACAATGGCAATGATTATTGTATCGAATATGGTCATTTTATTCTGTGTTTATGATTATTATTCTTCTTTATTCTCGTCCTTTCTCTTTTTAGAGCTGTAAAGTATGGCATATATCACAAAGATAAAGCCAAAAAAACATACAGTGGGTGCTAATTTAATGCGGCGGAAGCTGAATATATCCGGTTCGAAATGTGTTTCTGTGGAACCGGGACCGGCCATAAGCAGAAAACCGATGATGATGATTGCAAAGCCTATCGCCAGCAGCAGGTAGTTTGCTTTTTCGAATGCAAATTTTCTATTACTCATATTCTATTGTTTTTATTGTCATATAAAATAAAGGTCATTGCCACGCATACGCAGGAACTGTTCCACGGAGATATATGCACAACTCACTGTCATTATTACCCCGAAGAGCAGCACCGCCACTGCCGTTGCAGCAAGGTACAAGGGAGGCAGCATGGTTATCACAGCAGGTTCATGCTGCATCAGCAGATAGAATATAGCCCCAAGCAATGCATCGGCAAGGAGACCCGACAGGAGCCCTATGCGCAGATTGTGCAATATAAACGGGCGACGTATGAAGCCCCACGATGCGCCCACCAGCTTCATGGTGTGCAGAAGGAAACGGCGGGAATATATCGCCAGCCTTACCGCATTACCTATAAGCGACCATGATATCAGCGTCAGAAGAATCATCATTGCAAACAGTGCAATGGCTATCTTTCTTATATTGTCGTTCACTATCTCTATAATCTCACGATGATAGACCACCTGAGAGACACGCTTATCCTTAAGCAGTTGCTGCTCTATACGCGCCATACTGTCAGGGTGGGCATATTCGTTTTTCAGAGCAAGATCGATGGAGGGTTCATAAGGATTGTAACCGAGAAATTCAACCGGGTCGCAGCCCAGCTCCTTCTTCTGCTCTTCGAGTATCTGCGCACCGGAAATATATTCCGTCCCTGCCACATACTTCTGTTTTTCGAGCTGTTTCTGGAATTTCAGCACTTCCGCTTCGTCGATACGGGAACTGACCACCACCGACATCTTCATATTACGACGCAAGTGGTCGGAGAGGCTGTGCGCCGATAAGAGCAGTGCGCACATTGCGCCCAACAGCAGAAGCACCAATGTCGTACTGCTGTACACGCTGAATGTCTGTATTTTCAATGGTCTGCTCATGCTGCTTTTCTGAATACGTATATTATTGAACTGCTTGCGCTCTTTTTGCTCCAAGATGCAAACCAACCGAAAAGCCCGCTGCGCAAGCCTCCGAGCAACGGCATTTTCGCGCCCTTGTACCGTTCGCTGAGCATGGATATATAGAAGCCGTCAAAGGGCATGGTGTACTGTCTTTCGAGTATAAAGCCATGCTTACGGCCCATCTTCATTATTGTGGAAGGCGAAAAATGCCACAAATGGCGCGGCACATCGTATGCAGCCCAATGCTCACGGTAGCGTTGTGCATCGTAGGAGGCGCTGTTGGGCACAGCAATAACTGCAATGCCGTTGCCATCGAGTATTTTGTATAGTTTATCCCAAAAACCGTTTATATCCTGGATATGCTCCATCACGTGCCACAAAGTTATGACATCAAATTCCTCGTCATCAAAATCATCAAGAGCCTCTACAGGCAACATCTCGAATGAAAACTTCTCCTTTGAATAGTTACGTGCCTGCTCGCTCTTCTCAATAGCCGCCACATCCCATCCACGCCCCTGCATGGCACGCGCAAAATATCCTGTACCTGCACCATAATCGAGCAGCCTTGTCTTGCCTGCATCAACAAGCGAGTCTATCAACTGCGCCTTACGACGGAGCATTATGCTGCGAACCACATGATAACAGCGGTTCACAAGGCCCTTGTCGGTGTCGCTGTGCGACACATACGAAGGCGATTCGTAGTAACGCCCTATAACCTTTTCATCGGGAACATTCTGTGTGAATGTAAACGAACACTCCTCGCATCGGAATATTTCGAATTCCTCACCTGTCGCAAATTGGTCTTTGCAAGAAAATCGCGGTTGCAGCCTGCTGCTTCCGCACAATGGACATTCCGTATGTGTTATATGTGTCATTTATGAAGAATCCGAATTTTTGAAAACATAGGAGCTACACTGCCCCAAAAACATAATTCACCTAATCTGGCTACAAAAATACACTATTTAAAGCGAAATTATACCTTTTTCGCGAAGTTTTATCAAAAAAAATTGCAAACACCACTCTTTTTTCACTATTTTTGCCTTCTGAGAACCAAAATAAACACATAATGGCAAAATTAACCCGTTCAAGAAACAAAATAGTAGCAGGTGTATGCGCAGGCCTTGCCGAGCACTTCGGACTAAGCACGGGTGCAATGCGCATCGTATTCTGCATTCTTCTGTTCATCACATTCTCGGCCGCAGGTATAGCTTACCTTATATTGTGGTTCCTGCTCCCCGAGGGCAGAAATGCTGCCGAAAGCTACAAGGAGCGCATGCAGAACCGCCTGAACAAATAGCCCGCCAAGGTGCATGAGACAAGAGTACCCGGAAGAGAGCAATACCACAAACAGCTTTCCGAATGGGTACTTTTCATATTACAAAAGAGCAGCAGAATGCACAGAAAAGTAAGAAGATACATAGAAAAGAAACAACTTCTTGACGACGATGCCAAAGTATTGGTAGCACTGAGCGGCGGAGCCGATTCCGTCGCCCTTCTGCGCATACTCACACGCCTCGGATACCACTGCACCGCAGCACACTGCAATTTCCATCTGCGCGGAGAAGAGAGCCTGCGCGACGAAGAGTTCGCAAGAGCACTTTGCACGAAGTTTGGCATCAGACTCGCCGTTGCACAATTCGACACTGCCACATACGCCAAAGAGAAAAAAATCTCGATAGAAATGGCTGCACGCGAACTACGCTACAGATTTTTTGAAGAGACCGCAGTTGCAGAAGGGGCAACAGCCATCGCCGTCGCCCACCACCGCGACGACGTTGCCGAGACCATTCTGCTGAACCTCATACGCGGAACAGGCATAAGAGGATTGCACGGCATACAACCAAAGAACGGCAACATCATACGCCCCATGCTCTGCCTCGACCGTACAGAAATAACAGCCTATCTTGAAAGCATCGGACAAGAGTACGTTACCGACAGCAGCAATCTCACCACCGATTACACACGCAACAAGATACGATTGGAGATACTCCCCTTGCTGCGCACAATAAACCCATCGATTACCCACACCCTCGCCGAGACAGCCGAGAGGATAACAGAAGCAGAAAAGGCCTATGACCGCGCAATATCCGACGGAAGGAGACGTGTGCTCGACAACGACAGCATAGACATCGCAGGCCTGCTCGATGAGCCTTCACCCACCGCCTTGCTTCACGAAATTCTCATGCCGTTAGGCTTCAACGGACAACAAAGCACAGATATAATAGAACACATCTGTGGCACCAGCGGCAAAGAGTACAAAAGCCCCACACACACCTTGACAAGAGACAGGGAAAGGCTCATAATAACCCCTAACAACGACACCCCGCAAGCAGAGATACTCCTCACCGACAACGACACATACGCCACACCCCACGGTACACTCACAATCGGTCTCAATACATACGACGGCACAATTGACAAAAGCCGCCACACGGCAACCCTCGACAATTCCAAGCTGAAAAAGCCGCTCAAAATGCGGCCGATACAACGCGGCGACCGCTTTCGCCCTTTAGGAATGAAGGGCAGCAAACTTGTCAGCGACTATCTCACAGACCGCAAGAAGACACTGCCTGAAAAGCAACGACAGCTGGCGGTAGTCGACAGAGAGGACAACATCGTGTGGCTCGTAGGCGAAAGACCCGCCGCACCATACGCAGTTACATCACAGACATCCGAAGTGCTTATCCTAAGATGGGAACAGCATTGCTGACAACCGGCCGAACATAATCCGTTTTTCAAAGTTTTACAATAATGATGCCCGACCTGCGCCGGGCATCATCAATTTACATACACACACCAAAAACAACAAAAATATCGTACATTTATAAATAAAACTTCAAAATAGGTGGTGGATTCATAAAAAAACTTTATTTTTGCTAATTGTAAAAGGTGAACAAGCACAGAAAACAAACAATTTATTAATTAAATAATTTAATATCAATTTATTATGTGGTTACTTAATTCTTCTGTGGGAAAAAAGGTAATTATGAGCGTTTCGGGTATAGCCCTCGTTCTCTTCCTTCTCTTCCACATGTCAATGAACTTGGTCGCTATCTTCAGCGGCGAAGCTTACAACATGATTTGTGAGTTCTTGGGAGCAAACTGGTACGCACTTGTTGCAACAGCAGGCCTTGCCGCTCTTGTAATCGTGCACTTCGTTTACGCAATCATCCTCACACTTCAGAACAAAAAGGCACGCGGTGGTCAGGCTTATGCCTACACAGCTAAACCCAAAGAGGTAGAATGGGCTTCACAGAACATGTTTGTTCTTGGCGTAATCGTAATCTTGGGTATGGGCCTTCACCTTTACAACTTCTGGGCTGAAATGCAGCTTGTCGAGGTTATGCATATGTTGGGCGCAAATGTAGACGCTACACACGCTGCCGACGGTGTTTACCACATCAAGCAGACATTCTCTTGCCCCGTTTACACAGTCATCTACCTTGTATGGTTGGTTGCTCTCTGGTTCCACCTCACACACGGCTTCTGGAGCGCACTTCAGACACTCGGATGGAACAACCAGGTGTGGTTCGAGCGTTGGCGTTGCATCGGTAACGTAATCGTTACCATCATCATTGCAGGCTTTGCAGCAGTAGCTCTCATCTACGCTTTCTGCCCCTGCGCCGGTGGATGCTAATTTAATTATTCCGTATAAAATTTAAAAATAAGATATTATGGCTAAAATAAGTTCAGAAAAGCTGAATTCCAAAATCCCCGAAGGTCCTTTGGCCGAGAAGTGGACGAACTATAAGGCACATCAGAAATTGGTTAACCCCGCCAACAAACGTAACCTCGACATCATCGTTGTAGGTACAGGTCTTGCAGGTGCATCGGCAGCTGCTTCATTGGGCGCAATGGGTTTCAACGTACTTAACTTCTGTATCCAGGACTCTCCCCGTCGTGCTCACTCTATCGCAGCACAGGGCGGTATAAACGCAGCAAAGAACTATCAGAACGACGGCGACTCTGTTTACCGTCTTTTCTACGATACAATCAAGGGTGGCGACTACCGTGCACGCGAGGCTAACGTTCACCGTCTTGCCGAGGTTTCAGGCGCTATCATCGACCAGTGCGTAGCACAGTGTGTACCTTTCGCACGCGAATACGGCGGCTTGCTTGCCAACCGTTCATTCGGTGGTGCTCAGGTATCGCGTACATTCTATGCCCGCGGTCAGACCGGTCAGCAGCTTCTCCTCGGTGCTTACTCAGCACTCAACTGCCAGGTTAATCAGGGCAAGGTCAAGCTCTACACACGTTACGAAATGCTCGATGTTGTAATCATCGACGGTCGCGCACGCGGTATCATCGCACGCAACCTTGTAACAGGTAAGGTTGAGCGTTTCGCAGCTCACGCAGTGGTTATCGCTACCGGTGGTTACGGAAACACATACTTCCTTTCTACAAACGCTATGGGCAGCAACGGTTCTGCAGCATTGCAGTGCTACCGCAAGGGTGCCCTCTTCGCAAACCCCTGTTATGCACAGATTCACCCCACATGTATCCCTGTTCACGGCGACAAGCAGTCTAAGCTGACACTTATGTCAGAGTCTCTCCGTAACGACGGCCGCATCTGGGTTCCCAAGAAACTGGAAGATGCAAAGGCTCTTCAGGCTGGTAAGAAGAAGGCAAGCGACATTCCCGATGAGGATCGCGACTTCTACTTGGAGCGCCGTTATCCCGCATTCGGTAACCTCGTTCCCCGCGACGTTGCTTCACGTGCAGCGAAAGAGCGTTGCGACAAGGGCTTCGGTGTAAACAACACAGGTCTTGCAGTATTCCTCGACTTCAAATATGCTATCCAGCGTCTCGGTAAAGAGGTGGTTAAGCAGCGCTACGGTAACCTCTTCGACATGTACGAGGAGATTACAGACGTAAGCCCCTACGAGGAGCCCATGATGATCTTCCCCGCTATCCACTACACAAGGGGTGGTATCTGGGTAGACTACGAGCTTCAGACCTCAATCCCCGGTCTCTTTGCCATCGGTGAGGCCAACTTCTCTGACCACGGTGCAAACCGCCTCGGTGCTTCTGCTCTTATGCAGGGTCTTGCCGACGGTTACTTCGTACTTCCCTACACAATGCAGAACTATCTCGCCGACCAGATTCAGGTTAAGCGCTTCAGCACTGACGCTCCTGAGTTCGTTGAGGCAGAAAAGGCTGTCAACGACAAGATTGCCAAACTTATGGCCATCAAGGGTAAGCGCAGCGTAGACTCTATCCACAAAGAGCTCGGTCACGTAATGTGGGAGTATGTAGGTATGGCACGTACAAAGCAGTCTCTTGAGACAGCCATCGAAAAACTCAAAGAGGTTGAGAAGATTTTCTGGAGCGACCTCCGCATCCCCGGTGCAGCCGACACATTGAACATAGAGCTTGAGAAGGCTCTCCGTCTGCTCGACTTCATCGAAATCGGTAAGCTCATGGCATACGACGCACTCAACCGCGAGGAGTCTTGCGGTGGTCACTTCCGCGAGGAGCATCAGACCGAAGAGGGTGAGGCTAAACGTAACGACGAGGAATTCTCTTACGTAGCTTGCTGGCGCTACACAGGCGAAGGCAACGAACCCGAACTCTTGAAAGAGGACCTCAACTATCAGTACATCAAGGTACAGCAGCG
>JAFYLO010000031.1 GCA_017557045.1 Bacteroidaceae bacterium
CCCTCCGAACTTTTTTCTTAGAAAAAAGGAAGACCTCACTTGCGTTCGGCACTCCTTTGGAAAGCTCAAGCTTTCGTCGTCGCAAGCAACGCTCCATTCCGCGTTGCCCCCCTTAAAGAGGGATAATTTTTTTTAAGTTTCTTATTTTAAAGAAATTAGCAAAATATAAAAAGCTAAAAGATGTGTCCAAAGATTAGCTTATCCAAGAGGGAGAGTTTCTTGTCCATCCGCATTTGTAATGCGGATGTTGTGAGTATAAGCATTTAAAATGCGCTTAAATTTAGAATTTCTATTGAACTTTCATAAGCAAAGGAAAAGCAGGAAAAAACTCAGTTTCAATTCATAATAAGTTTTATTTTTAGCGCATCGCAGATGCTTATACTCAATCCTTCGCGTTACAAACGCGAAGGGACCGAGGTGTGGCAAAAACCGTTTTCGAAATAGTTCGAAACAAGTACGATGAACGAGTCTGTCGCCGCTATCTGCACATCGTTCATCAGTGTTATGTCGTGTGCCCTGTGTGTCAGCCGGTACTCCTTTTCGACCTGTCTGCATCCCTGCACAAGGTTGCACACTGCGCAGAGCGACAATGCCGTTACAATGGTTGTGAATAGTCTGGTTGCTTTCATTATGGTTTGTTATAGTTCTGTATTCAAGAGGCAGATGCGGCTTATTTGAGATACATTTTTACGTTCTTCCACAAAAGGCCCTCGCCATATCCCGACCACTTTGCAATCACCTTGCCTTCGGGATTGATGAGCACAAAATAAGGGAAACTGTTAATATTATATCGAGCCACCAATCCGGTAAAATTGGGGGCAAGCTCGTTCCACTGATGACCTTCGAGAGCATTCTTGCGCACATATTCCGTCCACATAGGCTTGGTATCCAACGACAGGCTCACCACCGCCAATCGGTCGGCATAGACACGGGAAATATCCTTCAGCTCGGGGAATGACTTGATGCACCACCCGCATCCCGTTGTCCAAAAATCGAGCAGTATGTAGCGACCGGCCAGTTCGGACAATGTGTGTGTGCCGCCATCCACATCGTAGAGCGTGGCATCGGCCATTTCGTCGCCAACCTCTACGCTCTTCACGGGGTAAAGGAATTGATAGATGCTCTTTCCCTCTTCGGACTGCTTCACCTCCTCGGGCAATGTGTTATACAATGCTTTCAGCCCCTCGCTATTGGGAAGGCTCTCGGGGTTCACATTTGCTATCATCGCATATTCGAGCAACGTAGTCATCCACACACGCGAGCGAGGCATGGTTGCCATGCACTCAATCTCGGCCTCCATTTTACGGGTAAGCACCTGCATTGCCGTTGCATCAAGCGAACGATATTTTTCCAATAGGACACTGTCGTTTATATCCTCACCCATTTTCGCCATCCATTGCTTTTTGGTAGCCACTGCTTCGAGGTAGAGCGATGTAAATTCACGACAAGCATCCACGACATACTCCTGCAAGGTATTTTGGTCGTTCTGCTCGGCGAGGTCGCTGGTTACCTTCCATGTCAGGTGGACATTATCCTCGCCATTGACACGCACATACTTGCCCGGTGCCACCCAAACAGGAAATTTGGCAGGCACAAATCTGTCGTCAAAAAACACCAGGAACAGCTGTTTCACCTCGGATATGGTGTCGCTGAACGAGAAACGACCGTCGTAGACAGTATCCTCGGTCACTCTCATCAGACGACCATCGTTCTGTGCAAACAATTTAATAACTACGCTGTCGGGGGTACTCTTCAAGCATCCCTCAATCAGGTATTTGTCGCTATCGACCTGCGGGGTACACGAGGCCAGCAGCACCGCCACAGCAAGGGTGGAAAATGTCTTTAAATGTCTCATAATGTTTTTTGTTATAATTCTATGTTCAAATGATAGGCGAGGACTATTTCTTCGCTTCCTCTTTTTTCAGCTTTATAAGTTGTGCGGCAAATTCATCGGGGGTGGAGAAATGCAGGCATTTGTTCAGTACGTTGCCCTCTCTGTCGAGCGTCTCGTAGTGGGGGATGCTCAGGAACTTGAAAAGCTGCATCAGACTGTTGTAATCGTCGTGGTTAATGAGGTGGCAGTCCTCACCATCGAGATTTTCCTTTACATAGGCATCGTATGCCTCTTGCGAGGACATGGGCGAAGCTATGAACAGGAAATCAACATCGGGGTGGTCTCTGAATGCCTTGCGCATCTCCTTGGAGCGTTCTATTGCTGCACGGCAAGGACCACAGCCCATGTCCCAGAAGTCAATCATCAGGTATTTGCCACGATACTTGTCGGTCATGCGGCGCAGGATGCCGGTAGCTTCGCACTCAGGCAGTGTCCACGTCGGTTTCTGCGCTTCGAGCTCCAAAGCATACAGCCTGTCAAACTCCGACTTGAGGAAAGGATGGACGAGCAATGCCTTGCGCCGTTCGACAAACGTTGCCATGTCTTCTTTATAGTAGTTGCGGAAAAATTCAAACGTATAGCGGGCATCGCGCAGCAGCATGATACTGCTCAGCAGGGTAGGTTCAGATGCGCCCATCACCTTCATGTCGTTGTTCACAATGGTTGTGTCTGTATGCGTAACATAGTCGACGGAACTCAAACGATGGTTTCGGGCACCTTTCTGAATGATGGAAGAGTATTCGTACCTGTTGATGGCATAGTAGTAATTGCTTATGGCCAGACAGGCAACACTGTTGCAGGGCATATCGTGCAGGCACTTGTAGGTGTCGAACTCCAAGGCAAGGCTGTCAAGAGCAGTGCGAGAACTTCTGCTGTCATGCTCGAATATGCTGTAGAGATGTTCCACCTTGCCGTTGAGCCACATATAGTATTGTTCGGTTGGTGTGAATTTGTATTTCCATGCAATGTACCTCGCCAGCTTGTCATACACGGCAGCTCTCTTGTCGATGAAAGCGATGTACTCATCCAGCCCGAGGCGGCTTATGCTGTCCACAAGTTCATTATGGTTGCTGAATAATGGGCGGTCGAATACTCTTTCTTCGACGATGCGCTTGCATTCCTGCACAGCATCATCGGGTGAGGAAACCATCAGATTGCCATTCTTGTCGATATGCAGTTCGGTGGTGCAGCCGGGTACGGTGTATACCGACATTATCCAATAGTGTTTTGCGCTCTTCATACTCACGGTTGTAAACATAGGATGAGCACTGACGTATGAGCCTTCGAATGTGCCGTCTTCGTTGATATTGATGATGGCGGGATGGTCTTCACGTGTAAGTGTGCTGGTGTTCATGACATACAATGTCTTGAACCCCATGTCTCGCGAATAGCCTTCTATCTTTCCGCGTATGTGTACGGTGTCGGTGCGCAGGAAACTCTCTGCCATCTCGCCATCGGTGAGGCTATGCTTGTATGCCGGGATATTGATTGGGCGCGACGGGGTGTGCAGGCCATAGATGCAGAAGTCTTCGTAATTGTGTCCTTCGATATAGTCGAAACAGCCTGTGCGTTTGGGCATAGGCTCGAAAAAGAGTCTGAAATATGCCTCTCCGCTCTCAGGCGTCACAGATTTCTCGCCAATGACAATGCCCTCTGCGCCGATAATCCTGTACTCCTTGTCCTTGTTGCCAACAAGGTGGGTACTGTGTGGAATCCTTATCGAATATCCGGGAGTGTTTTTCTCATGAACGGTCAATATGGTAGCCGTGTCGGTGTACTCCACCTGCTCAATGGCTATAACGTTGGTTGTGGAGTGTATCCATGCTACTTCGTCCCATACTTTAGGGGTGCTTGTACACGCCCCCAGCAGCATCGCCACGGCAAGGGCAAAGAATAGTTTTATATGTTTCATGGTATAGTTGTTATGGTCTCACATTTGTATTCACTAAATTTTTAACAGCATCTTCTGCATAGCCTCGCATTTTGTCGATAACTACACCCTCGGGAGATACTATGACGAATGTAGGAAGGGCCTCGATGTTGAATTTTGTGCATATTCCGTCGGGCGTGTTTCCTTTGAGGTCGTTAAGGTTGTGCCAACTGATGCCATGCCTTGACGAAGCCATTTTCCATACGCTCTTGGCATCTCCGCTGATGCTGACAACCTCCACGTTGTCGCCCATAGCATCGGCAATGCTCTTCAGTTCGGGGATGCTCTTCATGCAAGGGCCGCAACTAGAACCCCAAAAGTCTAGCAGCAGATATGCCTTTGGGAAGTATTGCTTACAAATATATAACAACATAGGAATTGCATGCAAAAAAATGCATGATAAATATCGATAAATATTTCTGGGGCGAAATCCGAAAAAGGTATTTATCGGTATTTATCATGTCCCTGTTTTTGTTTATCGATATTTATTGCGCTCTTCTTTGTATTTATCGATATTTACCACGTGCTTGTATTGATGCCTGTTCGTGTGATAGTCAATATTCATGAATATTTTATGGCTACAGTTTATATTTTAATATTCGTTCAATCTTATCGGCTGTAGCTCCTATGGCAATAAATTTTATCGTTTTTGCTTGTACATGCCCCCAGCAGCATTGCCACGGCAAGGGCAAAGAATAGTTTGGTCGTTTTCATTGTATTTATATTATGAAATTGTTTTTGTATAAAGAGAAGTAACGGAGATGTCAAAGTCTCAAACGCAATCTCTTGCACAGGGCTCTGCGTATGCATTTGCGGGCATCCTTGAACTTGACGGGCTTGCTGTTGTAGACCAATGTAAGTTGCTGGAATCCGTTGTCCGATTTCCATTTTGTGTTGATCTCGAAGGTGTTCACTTGTCCATCCGCATTTGTAATGCGGATGTTGTGAGTATAAGCATTTAAAATGCGCTTAAATTCAGAATTTCTATTGAACTTTCATAAGCAAAGGAAAAGCAGGAAAAAAACTCAGTTTCAATTCATAATAAGTTTTATTTTTAGCGCTTATACTCAATTCTTCGCGTTACAAACGCGAAGGGACCGAAACCTTTTGCTTGCGTATTCTTTCAAACTCCCTCCCCCTTCGGGTACTCCCTCTTATCCAAGAGGGAGAGTTGTTTTTCTTTGTATTTCAATTGGTTTGCATGAACTCCTCCTCTTGGATAAGCTAATCTTTGTACACATCTTTTAGCTTTTATACCTTTGCTAATCTCTTTTAAATAAGAAACTTAAAAAAAGCTGTCCCTCTTAAAGG
>JAFYLO010000208.1 GCA_017557045.1 Bacteroidaceae bacterium
AAAAACATTAGTTTTTGAAGACGGAGGGGTTTTCCTCGCGTAGCAAGGTTTATTGTAGTACGATAGGTTAAGAACCCCCTCCGAACTTTTTTCTCGGAAAAAAGTTCTCGTCCCCCTTTAAGAGGGACAGCTTTTTAAGTTTCTTATTTAAAAGAGATTAGCAAAGATGTAAAAGCTAAAAGATGTGTCCAAAGATTAGCTTCAATAGAGGGAGAATATTATACATTATTAGTTTTCAATACATTACACTTCTCCTCTTAATAGAGGAGGTGGATTCAACAGCGTCAGCGGTTGAAGACGGAGGAGTGCAAAGCAACACCCTATCGTGTACCGAATATTCTGTCGCCTGCATCACCCAAGCCCGGCAGTATATAGTTCTTCTCGTTCAAACCCTCATCGAGAGCAGCCAGATAGATATCAACATCGGGGTGTTTGTCCATTACAGTCTTTACACCCTGCGGTGATGCAATCAGACACATCAACCTTATGGCGGTGTAACCATCGGCCTTCAAACGCTCGATGGCATCGCACGCACTGCCACCGGTAGCAAGCATAGGGTCAGTAACAATGACAAGACGCTCCTTGTTGGCAGGCATCTTGTAATAATAGAACACCGGCAGGCAGGTCTCCTCGTCACGATACATACCTATGTGTCCCACACGCGCAGACGGAATAAGCGTAGTCAAGCCTTCGACCATTCCGAGCCCGGCTCTGAGAATAGGCGCTATCACCACTTTTTTGCCCGAAATTTTGGGCGCATTCATCTTCATCAACGGAGTTTCAATCTCCTCGTATGTCAACGGAAAGTCACGGGTAATCTCATATCCCATGAACATTGATATTTCCTTCAACAGCTCCTTGAACTTCTTGGTAGAAGCCGACTTATCGCGCATGAGGCTCAGCTTATGCTGCACCAAAGGATGGTCTATTATATGTAAAGCCATAGTTGTATGTCTTTATTATATTTGAATAAAATTGAATATATAAGGAAATACTTACCCAATATTTTCTTTGATGAGGAACAATATCACACTGCCGCAGTACCCTCAATCTCAACAAGCAGTTCGGGACGGCAGACGTCGGCAATAAGATAATGTTTGGGAGTATCGGGATAATTCTCATTCATATAAGCAACTACCCCATCAGATTCAGATACATTCTTTATATACACGCGCAACAGGGTGTATGTGGAATTTTCGCACTTCACAGGCAGATTGTCGGGCGATGTAAGGCACTTTATTATCTGCATGGTCTCAGCCGTTTGCTGCACAGCATTGTCGATAGCCAAGCTATCCTCGCCCTTTATCGCCGCAGTACCCGAAATGTAGACAGTATCGCCCACCAGACGGGCACGCTCGAATTTGGGGGTAGTGCGCTCAGGCTCGTCGCTTATGCCCGTAAGCACCTTTTGCGAATAGCTGTGTGCTGAGGTCTGCAAAGGATTGTCGATTGCATGATTGACTACACGCGCACCTTTGACTGCATAAAATTCCACCATCACACCTCCGCAGAAAGTGCCTATACCCGTTGCAGCCGGATAGCCGTTACCCCACTGCGCCGAGCCATAGAAACGGCTGCGTGCATCGTTGAACTCCTGATAATTCTGTCTACCCCCATGCATGGAGGTAATCTGCTCTATGTAGTTCCACTGACGGTAAATATCGTCGGTAGAAAAGCCATTGTCGGAGAGTATGCGGCCTATTTTTGCAAAAATATCCTCGGACTGCTCTCTGATGCTACCCGATAGGGAGTCAGGAATAATACCCCCGGAAACCAATTCGCAGAAACCGGCACTACGGAGCAGGATGTAACCATCGCCACGCTTACACACGACAGACTCATCTTCGGGCGCATAAGTAACCTCAGCAGCCAACCCTGCTGTAACGCAAGGCTGCGCCACATAAGCGGTCAAAGGAGCATTGTATCCGAACTTTTCCGCCACAAGTTTCCTAAGCAGAGAGAGGTTGCCCATATACTCATGGTTGTCTGCGGGGGCATTGAAAACAGTAATTTTAAGAATAGTGCCCTCATCGCCAACCTGCATGAGAATATCGCGGCACATTTCATCGAATGTACCCTTAGCGGCAAAAAATATCTTCTGCTTTTTATCTGTCATTGGTGTTTTTATAAAAAATCTCCGCGAAGATAATACAAAAGATTCATTTTTACCAAATTTATTATACCTTTGTAGCATAAGCAAAATACCTTCTTAAAAACACCATTACAAAGACAACATGAAATACAATTTCGACGAAATAGTACCACGCGAAAATACCGACTGCCTGAAGTACGACATAAGAAAAGAGACATTCGGCCGCGACGACATTATCCCCATGTGGATAGCAGACATGGACTTCAAGACTCCCCCATTCATAATGAAAGCCATCAGCGAGCGTGTAGAGCACGAAATACTCGGCTACACACAGAAGTGCGGCAAATGGCTGCCCGCAATACAGCGCTGGGCAAAGGAGAGATACGGTTGGGAGGTCGACGCCGAACAGATAGAACACGTATCGGGAATTGTACCCGCAATATCCTTCGCCGTGCAGTGTCTTACCGAAGCAGGCGACAATGTGCTCATACAGCCACCCGTCTACCACCCCTACTTCCACGTACCACAATGGAACGGCCGCACAGTGGTAACCAACCCTCTGAAGCTGGTCGACGGGCAATACGAAATAGACTTCGAAGATTTTGAAGAGAAGGCAAAGCAGTGCAAACTCTTCCTGCTGTGCCACCCCCACAACCCCGGCGGTCGAGTATGGCGCCGCGACGAACTTGAACGCATGGCTGAAATATGTGCCGACAACAATGTTATAGTAATCTCCGACGAGATTCACGCAGACCTGACCTTCAAAGGATACGAACATATACCCTTTGCCACCGTCAGCGAAAAGGCAAGGACGAACTCCATCACCATGATGGCCGCAAGCAAATCATTCAACATCGCAGGCCTCATGTCGTCGTTCACCATCATCCCCAACAAGGAACTGCGCGACCGCTACAACGGCTACCTGATGAAAAGCGAACTGAACCACGCACACATCTTCGCCACCATCGCCACCGCAGCAGCATTCAGCGACGAGGGCGCCGAATGGCTCGGACAACTGGTCGACTACATCACAGCCAATGTCGACTACATGCAGAAATTCATTGCCGACAATATGCCTTTGCTCGACATCATACGCCCCCAAGCATCATACCTTGTATTTGTAGACTGCCGCAAGCTGAACCTCACACCCGAAGAACTGAAAGACTTCTTCATAAACAAGGCCCGCATCGCCACAAACGAAGGCTCCACATTCGGCGAAGAGGGAACAGGCTTCATGCGCATGAACATCGGCTGTCCGCTCTCCACACTCAAACAGGCACTCAATCAGCTGCTTGCTGCATACAAAGACATAACTGAAAAATAACACTACCATGAAAAAGAACACATTAACCATCATTTGCGGCATACTGCTATGCACACTATTTGCAGCCTGCCAACAGCAGGAACCCACCTACTACAAGAATCCCATTGTACGCGCCGAAGCCCCCGACCCCTCGGTAATACGCGCAGCAGACGGTACCTTCTATCTCTACGCAACCGGCGGCAACTACTCCATCTACAAGTCCGACGACATGATAAATTGGGAAAAGACCGGTGAAGTATTCAACCAAGAGACCTATCCCAAAGAGGTACGCAACAACCGCAGAGCCACACTGTGGGCACCTGAGATACGTTACATCAAGGACAAGTATGTAATATTCTACACCATGTGGTTCGGCACCGAATGGCTCAGCGCCATCGGATACGCCGTAGCCGACTCCCCCACCGGCCCCTTCACCGACAAAGGCATACTCATCGACAGCAAACCCATCAACGTGGAACAGTCAATCGACCAGTTCTACTACGAAGATGGCGGCAAGGCCTATCTCTTCTGGGGCAGTTTCCGCAACATCTACGCAGTGGAGCTTGATGTAACCGCCGACGTAAACATCAGCATTAAACCCGAAACAATGATACAGATAGGCGGAACAGCCTACGAAGGCTCCAACATCTGGAAACGCGGCGACTACTACTACCTGTTCGCATCAATAGGCAACTTCGCAGGCGGCGCCAAGAGCACCTACCGCACAGTGGTTGCACGTTCAAAGAACGTACTCGGCCCCTACGTAGACAAAAAAGGAGTAAGCATGCTCGACAACGGCTACGAACTCATCCTCGACAAAGACGACAAATTCACCGGTCCCGGCCACAACGCAGGCATTGTGGAGGACGACGCCGGCCAGACATGGATGTATTACCACGCCTACCAGTTGAGCAACCTCGGCCTGCGCCGACAGTCGATGCTCGACAAAGTGCTGTGGGACGAAGAGGGATGGCCCTACATAGAGAGCGGCACACCCTCGGACAGCGCAATCGCACCTATAGTGAAGATAAGAAAATAGTACACAAAGCAAACACAAAGCCCCGAATCATTGTTTTTCGGGGCTTTTTTATACCCCTTGCAGCACAACCACAGATTAAAGAGAATAAAAAAAATAAATAACTTATCACTTTAATTAAGCACAACCATTTTTATATTGCAGAAAAAAATATTATCTTTGCAGACGGAATTGGAAAATCTCCCGATTCCACAACCTTGAGAATTTTGAACATCAGACAATGCAGACCATGTTATTTGCCAAGAACATTAAGCAACACGATACGGACAGCAGTGCAACACACTGTAAATCCGCTATTGATAACCGCTACTGTCTCCGCAAGTCAACAACAAGTTTGGCATTGTCGAATATTTATTATAGTTTATGGTCGTTTCCTTATTAGAAACGGCCATTTTTGTAAATTTATAATTATATGGAACCATTGGTACATGAGTGCGGCGTAGCAATGATACGTTTGCGTAAACCTCTCAACTATTATCAGGAGAAGTACGGAACATGGGCATACGGAATGAACAAGTTATTCCTGCTGATGAACAAGCAGTATAACCGAGGACAGCAGGGCGCGGGTATCGCCTGTGTGAAGCTCGAAGCAAACCCCGGTGAAGACTATATGTTCCGCGAAAGAGCCGAAGGCTCGGGAGCTATCTCAGAGATATTCGCGGCAGCAGAAAAGAAATATGTAAACTCACCTGCCGAACTGAGAAACAACGCAGACTTTGCATACAGAAACCTCCCCTTCGCAGGCGAACTCTACATGGGACACCTGCGTTACACCACAAGCGACCGCGAAGGATTGCAGTTCGTGCACCCCTTCCTCCGCCGCAACAACTGGAGAGCAAAGAACCTCGCACTCTGTGGAAACTTTCACATAACCAACGTAGACAAAGTATTTGAAGAACTCGTTTCACACGGCCAGCACCCCCGCGTATATGCCGACACATACATTCTGCTTGAGCTCATGGGACACCGTCTCGACCGCGAGGTAGAGC
>JAFYLO010000032.1 GCA_017557045.1 Bacteroidaceae bacterium
CCACGCCGTCCAGTGTATGCCCACAAAAAGGCATGGCAACGTGTTGAAGATTCATTGGTAGAAATGACTCAAGAAAGACTTGCAGCGATCCTTGAAGAACCTATATTTGAAGCTAAGGATTGGTCTGCCGAGATTGTTTCCAATGCTACATTGGCAGACTTGGACGAATTGGCTATAGCCAAGGCACGTGTGATGTTCAAAAAGGTTCATGCTTCTAAAATCCCGTCAGAAGAAATTGATGCATGGTCGGTAGAAGAATTGCTTTGCAATAGCGGTATCATGATTGATGGTCAATTGACACGTTCTGCTATTATTCTTTTGGGTAAGCCTGTGTCAGTATTCAAACTTCGTCCGGCTGTAGCGGAGGTAACTTGGACATTGCGTGATGAACATCAAGAGGTTGTGGATTACGAACATTTTACAGTTCCGTTCATTTTGACCGTGGATCAGATTTTGGGTAAAATACGAAATCTGACTATGAGAGAATTACCCGGAGGAACATTGTTCCCTGATACGATGAAGCAATATGATGATTATACGATTCGCGAGGCACTTCACAATGCTATAGCTCATCAAGATTACACCTTGCAACAACGTATCAATTTTGTAGAAAATCCGGGCTATCTGTATTATGAAAACGGAGGTAGCTTTATTCCCGGTACTTTACAAAAAGCATTGGCCACCAAAGGTCCACAGCGCCATTTTAGAAATGAATGTCTTTGTCGGGCAATGGTAAACTTCAACATGATTGACACTGTAAGTAGAGGAATCAAGAAGATGTTCAATGAACAGTGGCGACGTCATTTCCCTATGCCCGATTATGAGATAGATGCAACGAACAAAGAGGTAGGTGTAAAAATATATGGTAATTCCATCAATGAGAAATATACCAAACTCTTAAAGGGAAATGACACTTTGACTTTGGAAGATTGTATATTGTTAGATGCTGTACAAAAAGGGCGTCGTATTTCGGAGGACAATGTAGTGGCGCTATTGGAAAGAGGCTTATTAGAGGGAGATGCTTCTGAATATCGTATTTCGCTTGATGTTGCAAAGAAGACTCGCCAATTACCTGAATATACACGTAACAGAGGTCTTGATAAATCTAAAATTCAACAAATGATTTTGCAGTATTTGCAAAACGCAGGTTCTACAGGAGCAAAGCGTGATGCGATATTCGATTATTTGAAAGAAGTCCTGCCGCAAAATAAGACACATGAGCAACAAGAACGAATGTTGGGTAACATTCTTTCAGAGATGAAAGAAAAAGGATTAATCACTCCTGAAGGTCGAACTTGGTTCATGAAGTCGTAATCCATAAATTATGACTGAAATATGACCTATTACGACTATTTATAACTATAAAAGTGGATTATAACTTAAAAAGTAGCCAAACTCTTTGCTCAATCAAGGAATTTGGCTACTTTTATATCAGAGTTGTTTGACAAAGCAGAATGCAGAAGATTGGTGCAAATTCAAAGTTTCCAAATCGTTACCAACAACTTTCTATCATAGCATTCGCTATTTGTGTATCAATCAGATACGGAATAATTGATTATCCTTTGCAAAGATAGTGAAAGGCGAGAGAAGAAAAAACAAGCTTGCTTGATTTTTTATTCCGAGCCGCCTCCTATCTTCGTCGGTACGACAGAGATAACAGCAACCTCTTAGAATCTGTGCTTGATATCTTTCTCCTTGTCGAATCCTCCATCGAAGCTGTTGCCTTCGATAACAATATTCTTTACTCTGTCGAAGAGGAAACGGTGGCGGTTCCAGTGGAAGGGTGCATAGTCGTTGTTGGTGATTATCTTGTTGTTGACGAATTTGAGTCCGTCGAGCGACTTTGCATATACAATGGGGGCGTCGAATGTCTCGAAAATGTTGTTCTCTATGGTTACTCCCATGCCTTCTCCACCGTGGAAATATTTGCTCTGCTCCTTGAGATTGGGTATTTCGGGGTAGATGGATATTATGCCGTCGGTAAACTGGAACATATTGGTGAGGGAATTGATGAATCTGTTGTTGCGTATAACCACGTTGCGGCAGGCGCCTGTTTCGAACCAGCCGTTGCAGTCGCCACACAAGAGGATGGCTGTGCCCGATGTGTGGTCAAATAGGTTGTTCTCCACCACTGTGAGCTTCGGGGTGCTGAAGAGTGTTCCGCGTGCGCGGTTGTTGCGTATGGTGTTGCCGGCGAAATAGACTTCGGGTGTCCATTCGAGATTTTCGATGCCGTATTTTCCGTTGTCTACATCCTCAGGCAGCGCCTTTTCGAATGTTATCTTGAACTCTTTGCACCCTGCGAGTTTCTCTTTGTCATGGGGAGCTATGGAGGTTATCTTGTTCTCTCCGATGATTTCCATTACATCCGATTTTACAAGCTGTACTTTGTCGCCTGCACCGCCCCAGTAGAAGCCATATGCCTGTCCGTGCATATATTTTGCAACCACTGTGTTGTCGTCCAATCGTTTGATTACGCGCAGATAGGTACCATGTACGTTTATGGCATCGTCCATCATGCCTTCGTAGAGTCCGTTGATGGATGTTATCTTGCCTTTGCAACCTGAGAAGTGTGTAGCGTCGGCCTGTGTGGTGAAGTAGCGTGTGTCATCTTCGCCGCGCAGTGCAACAGAGAAACTGTCGAGGGTGATGTTCTCTGATACTTGTGCGAGGAGTCCCATGCCTTCGGCGTAGTGTACGGTTACGTTTTTCAGCTCTGTGTCCTTGCTCTCCGAAAGGAATATTCCGGGGGTGGGGCGGTGGTAGGAGCGCATTGCAACGATGGTGCCGGGAAGCAGGCGGGCATCCTTCCAGCGTGCGCGAATAACGTACGGCTCAATCTCTTCTACATTGTTTGCGCCTACACCAATGTCGCTGGTGCGGTAGACAAGGTGCTTTGTCTTGCCGTCGAATGCTATTCCCCATGTGGGTGTGAATTCCCAGTTTGTGCCGCCTACGACCAATCGGTTGTCTGTGATTTTGTATTTTACGTAGGGGGCTATGCGGTAGGTTATGTATCCGCTGTCTGCTTTATTTTCAAGTATTTCCACTTGTGTTATCTGCGGGATGCGGGTGTCTATGTGCAGATTTTCAATATTGCATCCTTCGCAGCTTACCATTGAGACGGGGAGCATGCGGCCGTTCATGTAAAAGTCGGCTCCGCTGCCGTCGAGGGTGAAGTTTTTCATGCCTTCGATGGCTACTGCCACCTGTTTGGGGTTGTCCTGGTCGTGGTTGGATATGTAGTATTCGCGCTCGTTGCCTTTATTGGGGAAAAAGTCGTATTCTCCCTTTTCGAATACGAGGCGGGCTTTTCTGCCGTTGCATTCTGTCTTTATTTTTTCGAGTGCTTGGTTTACGGATGCCGTTACATCCTTGCCTGTGCCGGGGAGAATGCCAAAATCTGTAGCGTGATAGACCTTTTCGCCGCATGAGGCGAGAATGATTATTGCTGAAAGCAGTGCTGTGGTTGATAAGATTTTTTTCATAGTGTTGTTATTTGTTTGGTAAATGGCTTTTCGGTATGCCATTTTTGATGGCAATTGAAAATCAATCTGCAAGATATGTAAAAAATAATCGATAGGCAAGAATATATGTAAAAAACTCCTTTTTGCTATTCATTTTTCGATAATTGCCATCGGTGTTATCAATGAAAAAATCTTTTACCCGCTTATGTTAACGTGGCTTTTAAAGTCACGTTAACATAATGCTTTTGCTCGTATATTACTTGTTGCAAGCACTACACTTGCAACAAGTATTTTTTCAGTTCATTCTCCTCTGCGGAAATTTCGGTAAACACCCTTTTGCGTGAGAGCAGTTCTCCGATGTTTTCAGGTAGCTTGGGCTTCTTGCCGATAGCCCTCTCCGTCACCTCTCCGAACTTTGCGGCACAGGCAGTGGATAGCCAGAAACCATCGACGTCAAGTTCCTTCGCTGCCGCATATCCTACTGCGCTGTGGGGGCACGATTGGTAATCATATTTCTCGTGCATCTCCTTGATGGCAGCAACTATCTCATCGTCGTTGGCGCTGAACCCACGCATCTCCATGCGCAGTTTCTCAATATCGTTTCCACACAAACACATCATCCTCTCGTAGTTGCTGGGCGCACCCACATCCATAGCGTTTGCAACCGTCTGCACAGAAGCACGCGGACGGTACTCAGCACTCTTTAGAAACTCGGGAATAACGTCGTTGGCATTCGATGCCGCCACAAATCCTTTGACTGGCAGCCCCATTCTGCGAGCAAGCATTCCCGCCGTCAGGTTGCCATAGTTGCCGCTGGGCACCACGATATATGGTAACTCCTTGCCTGTAAGCTCCTTCCATGCGCACCATCCGTAGAAATAATAGAACGATTGCGGTATCCATCGCAGAATGTTTATTGAGTTTGCCGAGGTGATGTTTATCTCCTCGCGCATCTTCTCGTCGGCAAACATCGCCTTCACCATTCTCTGACAGTCGTCGAAAGTGCCGTTCACTTTCAGCGGGTATATATTTCCATACAGCGTAGTCATCTGCGCCTCTTGCAACGGGCTTATCTTGCCGGCAGGGTATAGCACCACCACCTTCACGCCTTTCACTCCATAAAAACCGTTGGCGACAGCACTTCCGGTATCTCCCGAGGTCGCAGTGAGCACAGTCACCTCATCGTTGTCGTTGAGAATACCCATCATCTGCCCCATGAATCTTGCACCGAAGTCCTTGAAGGCAAATGTGGGCCCATGAAACAGTTCCAACGTGTTCATGCCCTCGGCAATGCTCTTCATCTTTATCGGAAAATCATACGCTCTCTCCACAGTGGTCTTTAATCTCTGCGCCTCCACATCGTCGCCGAAGAAGAGCCCCGCCAGATAAAGTGCCATTTCCGAGTACGATTTTTTGTATAAATCCTCCACCACCTTCATCTCCGCAGCAGGGATGTGTTCGGGCATGAAAAGTCCTCCGTCGTGTGCCAATCCTTTAGTGGCAGCCTCTTTAAGCGAGAAAAATCTCTTCTCGTCTCCTCTGTCTCTTGTACTGAAATATCTCATGACTCCAAATTTTTTATAATCTGTGCTCCGATGTTCGAAACCTTTGTAACATAAATGTCGGCATTGTGTCCCAACTCCTTGAAATGCTTTTCCATTGCATGGCCGATGTTTGCAGCACTCTGCATGTTCTTCGAGAGAGCAAAAACCGACGGCCCCGCACCCGAAATATTCATTGCGAGTGCACCCATTGCCAGCACCTCTTCTTTCAGTTGGTCAAAGCCCGGAATGAACTGTTTCCTGTGAGGCTCAGCAACAACATCCTTCATCGACCGTCCCACAAGATCAATATCGCCCATGGTGAGTCCTGCCACGAGTCCCGCCACGTTACCCCATTGAGTAATAGCTGTGTGCATGGAAATCTCTTTCGGCAGCACCTGACGCGCCATTGCAGTGCTTACCATAATCTCGGGATGTGCCACAGTGCAGCAGAACTCCTCGGGCACCGGCAGACGCACTATGTCTAGCGGCTCGTAGCTGCGCAGCAACACCACACCTCCCAAAATAGCGGGAGCCACATTGTCGGCGTGGGGCACACCATTGCTTATAAGTTTCTCGCCCTCCATCGCAAATTCCACAAGTTTCTCGTCGCTGAAAGGTCTGTCAAGCGCCTCGTTCAGCGCATAAACGGCAGCGGCTGACGATGCCGCGCTCGACCCTATTCCGCTTCCGGGGAGAATCTTCTTCTCCACAGTTACCTCAATCTTTCTTTTCATTCCGGCTGCGGCCATCAGTGCTCTCACAGCGGGAGTTATCACATTCTTCTCAATATCATCGGGTAGTTCTACACCACTCACATTGTTGATAATCAGCTCGTCACCCTCGGAAACCTCAACGCTCACCACATCGCCAACACCATTAAGTGCCATACCCATTATATCAAAACCACAACCCATGTTTGCAACAGTTGCAGGTGCAAATGCTTTTACCTTTTTCATACGAAATATATTTTCCTGTTTTTTTTTGTGAAAACAGGTGTTAAACGATTGTCGATTTACTAAACAGTAAATCGTTGTTGATAAAAAATTAAAATGGATTTTGTCGCCGCCGTCTGTTACCTTGACAGACCTGAAAAAGAAAAAATGAAACCTCAACGGCTAAATGAACTATAACCCCCAAGGGGTTGTAGTTGTTGTAGTAGTGGTGGTAGTAGTGCCGCACACAGTAGTGGCAACGGTTATTGCCGTTGCTTCCAAAACTGTTCTTATGTCGAGCATGTTTACCATGAATTGATATCTTGTTGGTCGCAAAGTAAAATCTTTTTTTTCTAAAAAGAAAGAAAAAAGCAGAAAAATTTCACATGTGTGAAATAAATAGTTTTGCCGTGTTGGTTATTGTTGTTATAATCAATGAGTTATCTCTTTGGTATAGAGATGTTTATTACTCTCTGTAAAATCAAAGTAAACTTTTTTCATAGTTTTGTTATTTGTGCGGGAAATGTTTTTTCAGAAGCTGTTTGAATAACATCGCAAATGTAGAAATATTTTCCAATAAAATTCAAACAGCTTCTCAGTGTACCTTTTGTTGAAGGCAATTGAAAATCAATCTGATTGATATGGAAAAAATAATCGACAGACAAGAATATATGTAAAAATTACCCTTTTGCTATTCTTTTTTTCGATGAATGCCATCGGTGTTATCAATGGAAAAATCTTTTACCCGCTTATTTATTGTACTACTTTTGCGCTCCGAAATAAGGATAAAATTATGATAGAATTTTTGGAGAATATGTTTGTCGGCAATCCTGCCCAGTGGGGCGGTGGTGTTGCCCACTCTGTGTTGATTTTGGCATTGGTTGTTGCAATAGGTGTGATGTTCGGCAAGATTAAGATTGCCGGTGTCTCTTTTGGTGTAACGTGGATACTTTTTATAGGTATTGTGTTCGGTTGTCTTGGTTTCAATATAAATGGACACCTGTTGCATTTTGTTAAGGAGTTCGGTCTCATTCTTTTTGTCTATTCTGTCGGTTTGCAGGTGGGTCCCGGTTTTTTCTCGGCATTCCGCAAGGGGGGTCTTTCGCTTAATGTGATTGCCATGGTGGTGGTTGCTGTGGGTGTATTGCTTACAGTGGCGCTGCACTATGCAACGGGATTGCCCATCACCACTATGGTGGGTATTTTATCGGGTGCCGTGACCAATACTCCGGGATTGGGAGCTGCCCAGCAGACGAACAGCGACCTTACAGGTGTGGATGCTCCGGAGATTGCAATGGCTTATGCTGTGGCATATCCGCTTGGTGTCATCGGTTGTATATTGTCGTTGTTGCTGATGCGTTATATTTTCAGAATCGATATGAAAAAGGAGGAGGCTGCTGCAATGAATGTCGAGGGTGGCGGCGGTCAGGCTGTATCTACAGTGTCGCTTGTGGTGCGTAATGCTGCCATTGCGGACAGGAGAATTTCGGAATTGGAGCCTTTGATGGGGCGTCATTTTGTTGTGTCGCGCATATGTAAGACAGGTAATCCCGATGTGGTGGAGGTGCCTACGGCTGATACGGTTCTCTCGGTAGGCGACAAGATGCTTTTGATTGCTAAGGTTTCGGATGTGGAGAGTATCGTGGCGTTCATCGGTGAGGTATGTGAGATGAGATGGGATAGTGACTCTTCGCAGTTGATTTCGCGCCGTGTGCTTGTTACAAAACCCGAACTGAACGGAAGACATCTTTCTTCACTGAAAATCCGTAATAATCTGGGTATAAATATTACGAGAATCAACCGTTCGGGTGTCGATCTTGTGGCTACTCCCCATTTGCGTCTTCAGATGGGAGACCGTGTAACGATTGTCGGCAGCGAACTTGCTGTCTCTCATGCCGAGAAGGTGCTTGGTAACTCCATGAAGCGCCTCGACCATCCTAATCTTATTCCCATCTTCATCGGCATTGCGCTTGGTTGTCTTATAGGTTCCATTCCTTTTGCATTTCCCGGTATTCCGCAGCCTGTGAAGCTGGGATTGGCGGGAGGTCCGTTGATTGTGGCTATTCTTGTGAGCCGTTTCGGTCCTGATTGCAAACTTGTTACTTATACGACGATGAGTGCCAACCTGATGATTCGAGAGATTGGTATTTCGCTTTTCCTGGCTTGCGTGGGACTTGGAGCAGGTGATGGTTTTGTCGATACAGTGGTCAACGGTGGCGGATATGTGTGGATAGGTTATGGTGTTATTATCACTGTGGTGCCGTTGCTTGTCGCGGGCTTTGTGGGAAGATATGTCTATAATGTGAACTATTTCAAGCTTATAGGTGTGCTTTCGGGTTCTATGACCAATCCTCCGGCACTTGCCTATTCGAACGAGCAGACAGCTTGCGACTCGCCTTCGGTGGGTTATGCTACTGTCTATCCGCTTACTATGTTCTTGCGTGTGCTTTCGGCGCAGTTACTGATAATCTTCTTCATGCAGTAGCGTTTTGTTGCTTGTATCCGATGTCGTAATTTGTGGCAATGACACATCAGCCTGCAACCTTGCCGGCAAAATTTTTCTTCTTGCAGATACTTGACTTATTGTATTTCTTTATACATTTGTATGATTATAAAAACTAAATTATAGAACTATGAAACTGAGCCGTTATGTCGCATTGTCCGGAATTGCTTTAAGTTTGGTTGCTTGTTCCGGAAATCAGGATGCTGCAAAAGCACAATGGGATGATTATTTTGTCGGTAATATAATATTCGAGGACAAGTCGCCCGAAAGTGAGGGTTCGCGCATCTATCACAGCCTTATCCCCAACCCCGAAGAGTATATTGCCGAGCAGGCTCGAACTGTACTTAATACGTTGTATTTCTCGCCCGCAGACAGCATTGTACCGGTCAACAATCTCTATTACACCATAGAAGAGATGGACGGTATATCCGGTAAAGGTGGCGGTGGTGGCGAGGTCTCTATCTATTACAGCACCAAGTATGTAGCAAAATCATTTACAGACAACGATACTGCTAAAGTCTTTTTCGAGACTCGCGGCGTGTTGTTGCACGAATTGACTCATGCCTACCAGTTGGAACCGCAGGGTATAGGTACATACGGTTCGAACCGTGTATTTTGGGCTTTTATCGAAGCTGTAGCTGATGCTGTACGTATAGCCAATGGCGGATTCAACGGCGAGGCCGACCGTCCTAAGGGTGGCAGTTATATGGATGGATACAGGACTGCGGGATACTTCCTTGTGTGGTTGCGCGACAATAAGGATCCTGACTTTATACGCAAATTCAATAGAAGTGCTTTGGATGTAGTTCCCTGGTCGTTCAATGGAGCTATCAAGCATATTTTCGGAGAAAATGCCGATATTGATGAATTGTGGCGAGAGTATCAGATAGCAGTAGGGGATATTAAGGAGTAACCTCTAATGGCAAAATTTTGAACTGCCCTCCAAAAGTGAAGCTGACTTTTGGAGGGCAGTATGTATGGATATAACAGTTTATCCTTTTACATGATTACGGTTATGGTATGGTTCATTTGATTATCTGTATATTCTCTTTTTCCCGTCTATGATGTATATGCCTCGTGTGGGGGTTGTTACTTTTCTTCCTTTGAGGTCGTATATGCCATTGGCTTTACCATCGGGTGTCTCTATGCCTTGTATGGCATTGGTGGTCGAGTGGCCGCATATTTCGCTGTAGTCGCCGCGCTCGAACTGCCATTTGAGTATAGGATAGCCATTGCCGGCTGTGGCATCGCTGTGCCAAGCTCCGCCCCATCCCGATGCTATGCTTTGCAGTTCTTCGTGGCTTTTGCCATCGGTTATTTCTGTACCATCGAGCTTCATTCCTGCGTAGCTGTAGGTGTTGATGAGGGTGTCCTCCTCTTCGGTGATGGCGAATGATGATAGGTCGCTCTTGCTGTTTGTTCCGTTTATGGAGTTGTTCCATGCTATCACGTTTACGTATTTGCTTGCAGGGGTGGTGGCTGTCTGTCCGCCTGCTGCTATCGGGGCGGCTTTTGAGCCTGTAACAGAGCCTGTGGAGTAGCTGTTTTCTATGGTCAGATGTGTGCATACGCGGCCTACAATACCACCGTAGTAGTAGTTGCGGTTAGTACCTGTGCCTGTTATATCTACTGCTGTATATACATTGCGTATGGTGATGGGGGAGGCGTTGAGTGTACCTCCTACGGTGCCTACGTATCCGCGTGCCTCTATGCTGCCTGTGAAGTAGCAGTTTTCTACTATTACAGGGTATTTGTTGCCATCTTCGTCGGAGAATGTATTGTGCCCCATATAACCGCTCAGGATGCCTGCTCCTGATGCGCTGCTTATGATGCGGGCATCAACGAAACCTACGTTGCGGCATTCACCGCAGAGTATGCCGAATAAACTTGGATAGCCTTCGTCTGACGAGGGTGTGAGGTTGCGTATTATGTGTCCGCGGCCGTCGAAGTTTATCCAGTGGCGGTAGTTGTTGTCGGCGGTGTTGAGCTGTTCCCATGTGTAGCCTTTCATGTCAACATCGGCATCCATTGCAAAGTATATCATTTTTTCCTTTACAAGCACTTTGTGCATCTGCATCATCTGTTCGGGGCGAGATATGATGTAGGGGTTTTCGGCTGTGCCGTCGCCTCTTTGATAGTTGTATCTGATGTTGTGTATGGTCTCTTCCATCTTGTCGAGATAGAGGGAGATGCTTCCGTTGTCGGCTGTGCATTGGTTGTATGCTCCGAGTATCTTTTCGTATAGGTCTTTTGTCTCGGAATTGCAGTAGTTGCCTTGTTCGGCTTTTGTTATTTCGGCCTGCATCCATTCTAACTTTTTCTGCAATGTGTCGTACAGTTCTCTGCTTATGTTTATGCTGTCGAGGGTGTTGTGTATGGCAAGCAGTTGGTTGTATCGTGTGTCGTTGTCGGTGGTGCTTTCGGCCGTGTTGCGGTATGTTTCTATTGCTGTGCGGTAGCCTTTGTAGAACTTTTCGGGGCGTGCGAAGGTTGCTTCGGCTATCAGGTAGTAGCTGTTGAGTACAGATGCGAGGGCGGCGGGGTTCTTTTCGCGGTATATTACCTGCGTCTTTCCGATGCAGAATGTTTCGCCGGCAGTGAGGGGTGAGGTGGTGCGTATGGCAATTTTCAGTGTGCCGTCGGCAACAAGGCCGTAGAAACTGCGTGCGAATTTGCCTTGATTGAATTGTGTGCAGGCTGTCGTGTGTGTGGTGGGCAGCTCTTCGGGCTGTGAGGCATTGTGTATGGGCTCTTCGGTGAGGTTTATGTATGCCGATACGTTATATTCCGAGTCGAAGGCATTTGTCTTTATTTCGTAAAGACCGTTCTTTACGCCCGTAGCTGTCTGGCTGATGTCGAATGCGCCGCTGTCTTTTGCGCAGCCTACCGAGTAGTGGTTGGTGCCTACGCCTGATATAAGGTTGCAGTCTTCGCTTTTTGTGATGTCCCAATATTTGAATGAGCTTTTGCTCATGTCCATGTTTCTGAAGAGATAATTGAGGTTGGCGCCGTCGCCTTCGTAGAATACGGGTGCAGCCTGTTGGGTTGTCGATGGGGTGTTGTTGTTTATTGTGGGCCAGCCGTCGTCGCTCCATGTTATTTTGTCGAGCAGCATCATGCGGCCGTCGTCGGGGGCTTTTTTGTCTATTGCATGGTAGAGCAGCCAATCGTCGCCGTTGTCATCGGTGATTATTTCGCTGTTGTGGCCGGGTGCTATCCAGCGGCTGTTTGCGCGGAGTACGGTGGTGTAGTTGTTGTCGAGCATCTTGCCGCCTGTCTTGCTCAGATAAGGGCCTAAAAGTTTGGTGCTTCGGCCTACGACGCAGTGGTAGGTGCTGTTGAGTCCGTCGCAGCAGCTTCCTACGCTGCAAAAGAGATAGTAGAGGTTGCCGCGTTTGTGTATCATGGCTCCTTCGAAGGCGGTGCCGGCTATCATGGTCTTTTTCGAGGGGTCCTTGAGTTTTAGTCCGTCCTCGGCAAGTTCGGAGATGTATATGCCGTTCCAGCTTCCCCATGCGAGATATTTTTTGTCTTTCTCTTCCCAATAGACGGGGTCTATGCTGTTTTCCACTTTTATTTCTGTACTGCGGAACATCTTGCCCTTGTCGTCGAATTTGGTGAGTGTGTTGCCGGCGGCAACGCCTATGCCTGTGCGGCTGCCGTTGCCCCACAGGGCGCAGGCGTAGTACATTACATATTTGTCCTCCACGCGGCTTACATCGCATGCCCAGAAACTGTAGTAGTCGGTCTTCTTTTTGCCTTCGGAGTCGACGTATGTGGTGTCGTTCCATGTGGGGCGATCGATTACTTTACTTACGCTTTCCCATGTTACAAGGTCTTTGCTCCTGAGACAGTTGGGTCCTGTGGCGTAGGCGTAGAAGTAGCCGTCGCTGCCACGTTGTACGCTGGGGTCGGGAAAGTCGGCCTTGAATACCGGGTTGGTGTATCTCTTTTGTGAATGGCATGGGAGTATTGCCATCAGTGCGATAATTGCAGTTGCAAGAATCTGTCGGTAGATATTTGCTTTGTTCATAGTATAGCTTGTTGTTTTTTTATCAGTGTGCTTCGAGCCAGTTTGTGCCCCAGCCATAATCGGCTGTGAGAGGTACGCTGAGAGTGCAGGCGCGTTGCATCTCTTCGACTACCAGTTGTTGCAGTTTTTCGCGCTCGTCGGGGGCGACGCTGAAGTTGAGTTCGTCGTGCACTTGCAGTATCATTGTGGATCGCATGTTTTCGGCTGTCATGCGGCGGTGTATGTTTATCATGGCTACCTTTATAATGTCGGCAGCGCTGCCCTGTATGGGGGCGTTTACGGCATTTCTTTCGGCGTATCCGCGTACTACTGCGTTGCGCGAATTTATGTCGGGCAGGAAGCGTTTGCGGCCGAAGATGGTGGTTACATATCCGTTGGCGCGTGCCTCCTCCTTACAACGCTCAATGTAGGCATATATGCCGGGGTAGGTGGCGAAGTAATTTTCTATGAGTTCCTTTGCTTCGCGGCGGTCAACATTCATGCGTTCGGCAAGACCGAAGACCGATATTCCGTAGATGATGCCGAAGTTGGCTGTCTTTGCCTTTCGGCGTTCATCCTTTGTTACCTCTTCGATGGGCTTCTTGTAGATTTTTGCAGCGGTGGCGGCATGTATGTCGTGTCCGCTTGTGAAGTCGTTTATCATGTTGCTGTCGCCGCTCAGGTGGGCCATTATCCTCAGTTCTATCTGTGAGTAGTCGGCCGAGAGGAACTCTTCGCCCTCTTCGGGGATGAAGGCTTTGCGCACCTCCTTGCCATCCTCGTCGCGTATGGGGATGTTCTGCAGATTGGGGTTGCTGGAGCTGAGGCGGCCGGTGGCGGTTACCGTCTGGTTGTACGATGTGTGTATCTTTCCTGTGCGGGGGTTGATAAGTTCGGGGAGGGCATCGACATATGTGCCGAGCAGTTTCTTCAGTCCGCGGTGTTGCAGTATGAGCTGCACGATGGGGTGTTTGTGTTGCACCTGTGTGAGTACCTCTTCGGAGGTTACATACTGTCCGGTCTTTGTCTTTTTGGGTTTTTCGACGATTTTCAGTTTGCCGAAGAGTATGTCGCCTACCTGTCGGGGCGAGGCTATGTTGAACGGTTCGCCGGCGAGGGTGTATATTTTTTCTTCAATCTCGTGCATGCGGTTGGTGAAGAGGGTGGAGGTCTCGCGCAGCGATGCTGTGTTTATCCTTGCACCGTTGCGCTCCATGTGGGCGAGTACCGGTACGAGCGGCATCTCTATTTCGTGGAAGAGCTTTTCGCATCCCTCTCTCTTTAGTTCTGCTTCGAGGATGTTTTTCAGTTTCAGGGTTACATCGGCATCTTCGCAGGCATATTCGTATATCTCCGTGCCTGTGAGGTCGCGCATATTGCGTTGCCCCTTTCCGCGAGGGCCTATGAGTGTTTCTATCTTTATTGTCTCGTAGCCGAGGTAGGTTTCGGCAAGGTAGTCCATGTTGTGGTAGAGTTCGGGCTGCAACACATAGTGGGCTATCATGGTGTCGAACATTTTTCCTTTTACCTCTATGCCGTAGTTGGCGAGGACGGTTATGTCGTACTTCATGTTTTGTCCCACTTTGGTGGTTGTCTCGTCTTCGAGTATCTCTTTCAGCTGGTCGAGGATTTTTTGTGCTTCGGCTCTTTCGTGGGGAAGGTGTACGTAGTATGCACAATTTTCTTCGATTGAGAAGCTGATTCCTACAATTTCGGCCTCTATGGGGTTAGTTCCGGTGGTCTCTGTGTCGAAGCACACAGTTTGTGCTTTTTTCAGTGTAGCTGTCAGAGAGGGTATATCTTCTTGTCGTTCAATGAGATGATAGCTGTATTTGAGGTCTTTTAAGCTCAAATGCGTCGATTTTTTTTCATCGCCCGTACTCTCATCGTCAAATATGTCAAATAGAGAGCCTTGAATTTTGTCTCTTTTTTGGGTGGCCGCCGAGGGTGCAGCTTTTTCTTCCGGCGCAGGGTTGCCGAAGAGGTCGGGTAGGGTAGTGGTGGTTTTTTGCACTCTCTTTTTGAGTGCACGAAGTTCGTAGAGGTCGAGCAGGGAGGTGAGCTTCTCTTCGTCGGGTGCTTCGCGTTTGAGTGCTTCCATGTCCAGTGTGATGGGGACATCTGTCTTTATGGTGGCGAGGAAGCGGCTGAAGAGTATCTGTTCTCTGTTCTCTTCGATTTTTTTCTTGAGGGCACCTTTCAGTTTGTCGGTGTTGGCAAGCAGGTTCTCTATGTTGTCGAATTCTGCTATGAGCTTCTGTGCTGTCTTTTCTCCTACTCCGGGACAGCCGGGGATGTTGTCGCTGGCATCACCCATGAGTCCGAGCAGGTCTATCACCTGGTCGGTGCGGCTGAGCCCGAATTTTTCAACGACTCTTTCGGGTGTCATTATTTCGAATTCCTTGTCGCCGTACTTGGGACGGTAGATGAGGGTGGTAGGGGTTACCAGCTGACCGTAGTCCTTGTCGGGGGTCATCATGTAGGTTACTACTCCTGTGCCTTCTGCCTGACGCGCGAGGGTGCCTACAACATCGTCGGCCTCGTAGCCGGGGACTTCGAGGATGGGTATTCTGTATGCGGCGAGTATCTCCTTTATAATAGGTACGGATTCGCGTATGGTCTCAGGTGTCTCTTCGCGCTGTGCCTTGTAGGCTTCGTAGGCTTCGTGGCGAAAGGTCTTTCCTTTGGGGTCGAAGGCTACTCCTATGTAGTCGGGGTTCTCTTTTTTGAGTATATCCTCAAGTGTGTTGACGAATCCCAGTATGGCGGAGGTGTTGAATCCTTTGGAGTTTATGCGCGGACTTTTTATGAATGCGTAGTATGCGCGGTAGATAAGTGCGTATGCGTCAAGCAGGAATAGTTTCTTCATAATGTGCGTATAAATGTATGCGAATGTAAAAATAAGCAATTTTTGCTATATTCCCTATTCTTTTTTATTACTTTTGCAAAAATATGATGTTATAAAGATATGAGTCTTCTTAAAATACAGCAGCCGATTGAGGTTGAATTTTCGGCTTTCAAGGAGTATTATGCTACTTTGTTCCGCAGCAATATTCCTCTACTGAACCGTGCGCTCTCCCATGTGAGCCGTTCCAACGGCAAGATGATGCGCCCTATGTTGGTGCTTCTTGTAGCGAAGGGTATTGCCGGTAGGGTAGGGGAGTGCTCGAACTATGCGGCTGCCTCTTTGGAACTGTTGCACACGGCGAGTCTGTTGCACGATGATGTTGTGGATGAGAGTCCCATGCGCCGCGGTGTTCCATCGTTGCATACGCTTTTTTCGAACCGTATAGCTATTCTTGCAGGTGATTATATATTTTCGTCTGCCTCGCAGAATGCATCGCTGACGAGGAATGTGGAGATTGTGGAGGCGCTGTCGCTCCTGGGACAGCAATTGAGCAAGGGTGAACTGTTGCAGTTGCAGCTTCAGCAGAGTGGTGGCTTTTCCGAGGAAAATTATATCGAGATTATCCGTAACAAGACTGCTTCGCTCTTTGCCACCTGTTGCCGCTTCGGTGCGCTCTCTGTCGGTGCCGATGCAGAGACGGTGGAGGCCTTTGCGCGCTTCGGTGAGCTGTTGGGCATCTGTTTCCAGATTAAGGATGATATATTCGATTATTACGATTCTGCCGAGGTGGGTAAGCCTACGGGCAGTGATATGCGCGAGGGCAAGATTACGTTGCCTGCTCTATATGTGCTGAACAACACTGATTCCGATTTTGCACGCGAATTGCTTGCCAAACTTGCCGAAGGTTACACAATGTCGGATGCGGAGATTGAGACGCTCATCGCTCTTTCCAAGGATGCGGGTGGCATAGATTATGCTCTCCGCCGCATAGAGGAGTTCCGCACCGAGGCTCTTTCTCTTATTCCTTCGTCTGTCAACGATGAGGTGCGCGAGGCACTTACACTTTATCTTGATTTTGCAATTTCAAGGAATAAATAGCAATTTAATTGCTTGATAATAAATAAATTACCCTGCAAAGACGTGCTCTTTGCAGGGTAATTTGCTGTTTTACAACAGTTTGTCTATTTGTTGAATCCTTTTGCTGTGAGGAATTCCCATATTCTGTCGATATGTGTGTAGCTGCCTGTGCCGGGTACGGAGCTGCTCTGGAAGCAGTGGCCGCGTGTGGCGAGTGTGTGCAGTTCGGACTGTATGCCCATCTTCAACAGTTTTTCCCATGTCTTTACCGAGTTCATTGCAGCCCAGCCATCGGCATCGCCGTGAATGAGGAGCATGGGTGCGGTCTTAAGGTCGAATGAGAATTCAGGGGCGAGGATGGCGCTGTCGTCGTTGCCACCGCCCTTGTTGGGGTTCTCAAGACCATCGGTGAGGGCATAGGCCGGGTAGATGCCTATTCCCCATTGTACGTTGCAGGGCTGCTTGTCGATTTCGTCTATAGGCAAATATGACTGATGCAGCGATGAGGTTACTCCCATGAGGGTGAGGTGGCCGCCTGCCGAGCTTCCCATAATGCCTATGCGGTTGGGGTCGAGTCCGCGTGATGCAGCCTCTTGTCTTACTATTTTTATGGTACGCTGGAGATCCCGCCATGCTGTGGTGTGCTTTGCAAGGCCTTCGGGGCGGGGTGTGCGGTATTTGAGGGTTACCACTGCCATACCTTTTTCGTTGAGGTAGCGGCGGTAGGGAGTTACTTCGAAGCCGTCGGGATCGTTGTGTGCATAGCTTCCGCCTGAGTAGATTATCTGTATGGCTTTTGTCTTTAGTTCTTTGGGCATGTGCCACTCGATGTAGGGGGTACACTGCTTGGCTTGCGCATCGGGCATCTTGCCGTCGGGCCATATGTTGGCTTTTGTGTGTGATGCGCGGTGTTCGTCGCTTGCGTATCTATCCATTATGTTTTCTGCCTTTGCGAGAGGGGTAATGTAGCCCATCTGTCGCATGAATTCTATGCCGCGTGCAAGACCGAGGGCAGCGTGTCCCTTGTCGGCGTAGAGGTGGAGTTCTGCGGGTATTTTCATGCGGCGCAACTGGCGGTAGACGAGTGTGGATGTCTGAGGTACATAGATGTCGCGGCCACCGTGGTGGAGACTCATGGGGCAGGTGCGCTCGTCGAATTTGAATACTTTGCTCAGTGTTACATCTGTGCCGTATCCCTGTCGTGTGGCGGGGGTGCCGCTCTCGGCGTCTGTAGTGCCGTATGCGGGTGCATTTACTATTGCCCAATTGATGTGGCAGGGTATGGAGTCGAGCTTGTCTATGGGCTCATAGGAGCGTGTCTGTGAGCTTGTGGCGAGCAGCAGTGCGAGGTGTGAGCCGGCTGACATTGATACGGTACCTATCTTTTCGGGGTCGAAGCCGCGTTTCTTTGCTTCACTTCTTATCATGCGCACTGCGCGTTGTCCGTCCTCCCATGCTGTCTGGTAGATGGGTAATCCTACGGGGCGGGGTGTGCGGTAGACAAGGTTGACGCACTGGAAACCGAGTTTGGTGAACTCTTCGTTCCAGTATTTTATGTAACCTACATCGCAGCAACATTCGTAACTGCCGCCTGAGATGAGTATCATGCAACCGCCGTTTCTTGTCTCTTTGGCGGGTGCATCGTACCATTCTATGTAGGCGATGCGGTGTTTGTCGGGCTTGAATCCTTTGACGCTTGTCTCGTTTGTCATGGCTGCAATCTGGTGCTCTTGGCGGTTGGGCATTTTGCCTTTCGGCCACACTGTTTCGCGCTCTTGTGCAGGCAGGGCGATGCTTATGAGCAGGGTTACAAGCAGTAGTGTCAGTTTTTTCATTTTAGTCAGTTTTTATCGGTTTTTACTCAGAAGTTATTTCGTTGAGGAGTGTGGCTGCGAGACGACTGGTTCCTATTCTGAAGAGTTTGCTGTCGAGCCACTCTTTGCCCAATGTCTCTTCTACGATGGTGTAGTAGAGTAGGGCATCGTCGATGGTGCTTATGCCTCCTGCAGCCTTGAAGCCTATCTTGCGACCGGTCTTTGCGTGGTACTCCTTTATGGTGCGGCACATGATGTAGGCTGCTTCGGGAGTGGCGCCTACAGCCTCCTTGCCGGTGGAGGTCTTTATGAAGTCTGCACCTGAGTACATGGATAGAATGGCGGCTTTTCTGATGTTTTCTGCGCTGCGCAGTATGCCTGTTTCGAGTATCACTTTCAGTGTACGGTCGCCGCAGAGGTCCTTTAGCTCCTGTATTTCGTCGCAGAGGCTCTCATAGTCGCCGCTGAGGAGCTTTCCTATGTTCAGCACTATGTCTATCTCTGTGGCGCCTTCCTGCAGTGCGAGGGCCGTCTCCGCTATCTTCACTTCGCTGAATGTCTGCGATGATGGGAAGCCGCCGGATACGCAGGCTACCTCCACGCTCTCTGCTTCGAGTGATTGGCTGACGATGTTTGCGAAGTTGGGGTAGACGCATATTGCAGCTACGTTCTTAAGGTAGGGGTATTTCTCCTCGAATTTGTTTACCTCTTCGGTGAGTGTGAGTATGCTTTCGGCATTGTCGGTGCACTTCAGCGAGGTGAGGTCGAGGCATGAATATATTGTCTCCAGCGCCTCTTTGTTCTTCTTTTTTCCGACCTTTTCTTCGGTTATTTTTTTTACGGCAGCCGCTACTTCTTCTTCGGTTGGGGCTGCGTTGTATTCGTCGAGGATATATTGGTATTTGCTCTCCTCGTTGCTGTCGTAATGGTGATGCCCTTCGTGGCAATCGCAGTGGTGATGTTCGCTCATATCTGATGTTTTTTGTTGGTTATACTTGTTGAATTCTATTTCAATTTAGGGTTGCCTGTGTGTCTGCTGTGGTCTCTTTTGGTCTTTTTTTCGAGGTTCTTTTTCAGGGCTTCTGTCAGGTCTGTACCTGTCTGGTTGGCTATGCAGATGAGCACCCAGAGTACATCGGCAAGCTCATCCCCGAGGTCGGCTTTCTCGCCCTCCTTGAAGGATTGTTCGCCGTAGCGCCGTGCCATGATGCGTGCAACCTCGCCAACCTCTTCGGTGAGGATTGCCATGTTTGTAAGCTCGTCGAAGTAGCGCACTCCGTACTCTTTTATCCATGCGTCTATGCGCTCTTGTGCCTCTTTTATTGTCATGCTATTCCTTGTTCTTTGTGTCGATGAATATTGTTACGGGGCCGTCGTTTATCAGTTCTACTTTCATGTCTGCTCCAAAGACGCCGGTGGCGATGGGTTTGTTCAATGCTGCTTCCATTTTGCGGCAGAATTCTTCGTAGAGCGGGGTAGATATTTCGGGCTTGGCGGCACGGATGTATGATGGACGGTTGCCTTTCTTTGTGGATGCCATCAGTGTGAATTGGCTCACTGCGAGTATTTCGCCCTCTGTCTCAAGGATGGATTTGTTCATCACTCCCTGCTCGTCGTCGAATATGCGCAGGTTGACGCACTTCTTCACAAGCCATTCTATGTCCTCTGAGTTGTCGCTCTCTTCGATGCCTATGAGGATTAGCTGGCCGTTTCCTATCTTTGATTTCAGGGTGCCGTCAATGGTTACGGAGGCTTTTTTTACTCTTTGTATAAGTGCTCTCATTGTTTTTTTCTTCTATGAGGTGGTTATTCTTCTTGTCTGTTGAGTGCGGCAAGCACTGTTTGGGCTTTGGATTCTCCTATGATTTTAGCCACTTCTTCGTGTGTTGCAGCCTTTATGCGTTTGACGCTTTTGAAGTGTGTGAGCAGTGCCTGCTTGCTCTTTTCGCCTATTCCTTTGATGGTGTCGAGCTCCGAGGCTGTCTGCCGTTTGCTGCGTTTGTCGCGGTGGAAGGTTATGGCGAAACGGTGTACTTCGTCCTGTATCTGTGTCATCAGGCGGAATAGGGCGCTGTTCTGCTTGAGTCCTATGCTTTCGCCGTTGCGGCCTACGATCAGTTCTGTGGTGCGGTGGCGACCATCTTTTACGAGGCCTGCTATGGGTATGTCAAGGTGCAACTCGTCTTCTACTATCTGGCGTATGGCCTCCATCTGTCCTTTGCCGCCATCCACTATAATAAGTTGTGGCAAAGGTTTGTTTTCGTCTTTGAGTCTTTTGTAGCGGCGGAACACCACTTCCTCCATCGAGGCGTAGTCGTCGGGGCCTTCCACTGTTTTTATGTTGTAGTGCCGGTATTCGGCGGGGCATGGTTTGCCATCGGCAAAATGTACCATTGCCGCCACCGGAAAAGCACCCTGTATGTTTGAGTTGTCGAAACATTCGATGTGTCGTGGCAGTTCGGGAAGATGCAGCTCCGATTGTATTTTTTCCAGTACATGAAGTTTGTTGCCCTCGGGCTCAACAAGCAGCCGTTGCTGGGTGCGTTCGTGCTGGTAGTGCTTGATGTTTCGGATAGATAGTTCAAGAAGTTTTTTTCGGTCGCCACGTGTGGGTGTTGACTGCAAGAGGTAGTCGTCGGGGATATCCACCTTAAAGGGGACTATTATTTCTTTGGCGGTGCTGGCCACCCTGGTATGCAATTCGGGTATAACCATGGATAGTATTTCCTCGTCGCTTTCGTCGAGTTGTTTTTTTACTTCGGTGGAATAGGAGTGTATGATGCCTCCGTTTTTGATACGCATGATGTTGATGTAGGCATGTTTATCGTCCGACATTATGGAGAAAACATCTACATCCCTTATACTGGTGTCTACCACAAGCGACCTGCTTTGGTATTGTTCCAAAAGAATGATCTTTTGCTTTACAGCTTCGGCTTGTTCAAACTCCAGGCGTTCGGCATAATCCAGCATTTGTTTTTTCAAATCGTCGATTATTTCTTTGAAGTCGCCTTTCAGTATATTTCTAATCATCTCTATGGTTTGGAGGTATTCTTCCCTGCTTTCGTCGGCAACACAAGGCGCTTTGCACAGTCCTATTTGGCTGTTTATACATGCTTTGAATTTGCCTTGGCGTATGCTTTCGGGTGTAAGATTCAGCTTGCAGGTACGGTAGCAAAACAGTCGGCGGATGATGTCCTGAAGTTCGCGCAATATTTTTTGGTTGGGATAAGGGCCGTAGAAAGTGCCTTTGATGGTAGAGCGGTCGCGTGTAAACAGCAGCCGTGGATATGGTTCGGCGGTTATGCATAAGGAAGGGTAGCTTTTGTCGTCCTTAAGCATGCTGTTGTATTTGGGCTGAAGCTGCTTTATAAGGTTGTTTTCCAATAGCAAGGCGTCGGTCTCGTTTTCAACGATTATGTATTTGATGTCGTAAATCTTACGTACCAAAATTCTAATCTTTGGCGACAAATCGGTGAAGTGGCTGAAGTATGACGATACCCTTCGTTTTAGGTTTCGGGCTTTGCCCACATACAAAACATTTCCCGAATCGTCGTAGTATCTATATACTCCGGGCGTTTCGGGAATAGTTTTAAGCAGTAGCTTTATACGGTCGAAATTCTTGTTTATGCTTTTGTCCACCTAATATATCCGATTATTCTATATTTATATCCATATTTGATTTTTCGATTTTCATTCCTATGGATGCAATGCCTTTAAGTTCGTAGAACTGGGTGCTGTTTTTGATCGAAAACTTATGAATACCTTTGCTGTTGAAGTAGAAATATTCTCGAGCTTTGGCGGTGTACTCAACAAAACTTCCAATTGTCTTGCCCATACTCTCGCCCTTCTTGTTTTGGAAAATAATGTCGCTCATAAATACTCTTCGGCTTCCTTCGGAGTCTTCGATGTTTATCACAAGTGGCAGATTGTTTATGCGTATCACATTGGTGTCTACCGTTACAGTGAAATATATGTCGTAGCAATCGTCGATATTTTTTATGTTTACCTCGAAGTTTTCGGGGTCGAAACGCATCCAGGTGCTGTTTGGGAAGTTGTGCTTTTCTTCAAAAACTACCTTGTCGGAACATCCCGACATGATAAATGTTATTGCTATAGCAATGGTTGTGAGTATTTTTTTCATTTGTGTAATGTATTATAGTTTCAACTTTTCAAAATTCTTGCCATATACAC